>NZ_JANJFJ010000422.1:0-3630 GCF_024626565.1 Microbacterium sp. zg.Y909 | reverse complement strand
CGTCGTGTGCGCCTGGTGCTCGAGGTACACCAGCGTGCCGCCCTCGACCGGTTCCCCCGAGCCCGCGCCGGCGGGGTCGGGGGCGGCCGGCGCGCAGGCGGTGAGGGCGAGCAGTGCCAGCGCCGCCGCGGCGGCGGCCCCGGATCGGGTCGGGAAGGTGGCGGACATGGTGTGTCGCTTTCTCTCGGTGCGCCGGCGGCGTCTGGCCGTCGCGGCGGGGTGGAGGTCAGCGTAAGGAGGGCCGCGCGGGCCGCGGGCGGGGGGCCCGCCAATATGTCGGCCTGTGTCGGTGGCGGTCCGCAGTCCCGGTCACCGCGCAGCGCGAGCGGGTGTTGTGTGGCGAAATGTGACGCGGTGTCCGCGTCAGGTGCGCGGTGCGGTCAGGGCGCCGTGTCCGGGACGGTGGAGCAATCCGGATGCCGCGCCCAGCGCGCCGCCCACGATCGTGTCGACGATGCGTTCACCGACGAAGGCGGTGCCCAGCTGCCCCGTCGCCGCTCCCGTCAGCAGCAGCACGAGCGGCGTGATGAACACCAGCGCCAAGCCGTAGTTGCGCACCACGATCAGCTCGATGACGAACTGCAGCCCGCCGAGCACCACCGCCAGCCACAGCCCTTCGACGCCCCAGGGCGCGATGAGTAGGAACACCGCGGCGCCGACGACCGTGCCGAGCATGCGGTGGAGCGCCCGGGCGACGGCCGTGCGGCGGCCGACGGCGGTGCCGACGACGGCGAGCGCCGCCCCCACGACCCAGTACGTCCGGGCGGGGTCGACGGTGGCGCCGATCGCCGTGCCGACGATCGTGACGAGGGCCGCGCGCAGGAACATCGTGCCGGCGACGCCCGCGAGCGTCGGGCGGGGCAGCAGCTGCCGCACCGGACGCGCCGATGCGCGGCGCACACTCGGCCACAGCAGCGGGATCAGCGCGAGCAGGTAGGAGAAGCCGATGCCGAGGGCGAGGATGCCGAGGTAGGCGAAGGACTCCGCGCCCTCCAAGGCTCCGGCGATCTGCCCGCTCAGCCCGTAGACGAGCACGAAGAAGAGGGGTCCGGGTGCGCCGAGCCGCAGGCCGTACATCGCCGCTGCCGCCGCCAGCGCGACCACCACCAGACCCGCGAGCGAGAGCGCCGGGGATGCGGCGCATACGACGCCGAGGGCCGCGGCGGCCAGCAGCCCGGCTCCGATGAACGGCAGCACACGCGCGCGTTCGACCGGCGGCAGGGCGGAGGCATGGATGACGATGAACGCGCCGGCGGCCGCGCGATATCCGACCTCCGGGGCGCCGAGCAGTGCGAACACCGCGATCGGCGTCGTCATCGCAGCCGCCGCCTGCAGCGCGAGCGGCCATCGGGGCGCCGGGGCGGGCGCGAGCCGCAAGAGTCCCGCGAGGATGTCGCGCACCGCGGCGCGCGCGTGCGACATGAGGCCTCCGTGGGGCGGTGGACGGGCGGATCGGGGTGCTTCAACGGTAACCGGAGCCGGAGCCGGAGCCGCCCAACGTGTCGCCGGTAACATCGGCCCCATGACCGCTGCCACTTCTGCTCCCGCGTCGCTCCCCCTGTCTTCCGAGGTCGAGGCGGCGGCCGCACGGGTCCGCGCCGAGGTGGCGGCCCTGCACGCCGAGCTGGTGCGCTACGGCCTGGTCGTGTGGACCGGTGGCAACGTGTCCGGCCGGGTGCCCGGTGCTGACCTGTTCGTGATCAAGCCGTCGGGGGTCTCGTACGACGACCTCGCGCCGGAGAACATGATCCTGTGCGACTTGGACGGGAACGTCGTCCCGGGTACCCCGGGCAGTGAGCGAGCCCCGTCGAGCGACACCGCCGCGCACGCTTACGTGTATCGCAACATGCCGCAGGTGGGCGGGGTGGTGCACACGCATTCGCCGTATGCGACGGCGTGGGCCGCGCGTGGGGAGGCGATTCCGTGTGTGATCACGGCGATGGCGGATGAGTTCGGTGGCGAGGTGCCGGTGGGGCCGTTCGCGATCATCGGTGACGATTCGATCGGCCGCGGCATCGTGGAGACGCTCACCGGGCATCGGTCGCGGGCGGTGCTGATGCAGAACCACGGCCCGTTCACGATCGGTTCCAGCGCGAAGGATGCTGTCAAGGCGGCGGTGATGGTGGAGGACGTCGCCCGCACGGTGCATCTGGCCCGGCAGGGCGGGGAGCTCATCCCGATCCCGCAGGATGCGATCGACCGGCTCTACGACAGGTACCAGAACGTCTACGGACAGACCGCCGACGACCGCCGGTGATCCGCGTCGAGGAGTAACCGACCACCGGCATCCTGTCAATCCCCTCCCCGTCCCGAGACCCGGCGCGCACCCTCGGGGTGGAGGCATGACCATGGATTCCCCATTCCCATCTCACCGTCGCCAGCAGCATCCGCCCCCGCGGGACCGCGTGCGTCCCGCCGTCCGTTTCGGGTGACGCCATGGAACGCACGACGGCTACCGGGCGCATCCGGGTGGAGCCGATGGGCCGCGGCGCCTGGCGACTGTGCGACCGCGCCCAAGAGGATGCCGGCCTCGCTCTGCTGGCCTACGTCGAGTACACCTACGAAGGCGACTACGAGGCGATCTGGGTCGCCGTGGGCGCTGCGGCCAGCCGGCATCCGACCCTCGACGAGGTGATCCGCACCGCGCTGGAGTCGCTGGCGCCGGCCGCAGAGTCGCGGCGCACCAAGCCGATCCCCATCGCGCATCGCTCCCCCTTCGCCGCCCGCTGAGCGCGGGCCGCATGCGGCCCGGGATTGGTGCGCGGGTAACGACCCGTCTACGGTTGTCGTGTGGGAAAACTCGTCTACGGCAGCGGCAACCGGTCCTTCGACATCGAGGACCGTACGCTGGCCCACCTGCGGGTCGTTGTCATGAACAAGCTCCGCCGCGGAGAGCCGTTCATGTTCCACCACACCGAGCCGCACGTGACCTGCAGCGTCTGGATGCACCCGGCCGTTCCGATCGTCTTCCACTTCCACGGCAGCCGTCAGCCCGCGGTCAACCGCGAATGGGTCGAAGCGCTCATGCAGGAGGCCAGCAGCGCCCACGGGCTGAGGATCGTTCCGGAACCCGCTCCCGGCTCGCTGATCCCCACCGAATCGGCCGGCTGACGCACGGCACCTCGGCGGATACTGCAGCCGCTGCGCGATGTAAAGCCCTCGGCGCCGCCCGGCGAAGATGCTTACGGTGAGCGGTATGACCGCCGACGACATGACCGATGAACAGAAGCGCCGCGATCAGCTGCTCGCCGCACCCGACGCCGTCGAATCCGACGCCGATCCGCGCATCGACGTGACTCGACGAGACGGCGTCACCCGCATCGACATCCGCGACGACGCCGCAGTGCGCCCCGGAGGGCCGGACCTCGACGACGAGATCGACTCCCGCTGACACCGGTGGTGCGAGGCACCCTCGAAGCCGTGCTAAGCTGAATCAACCCCGTTCGGGAACCGAGTGCCAAGTCCGCGTCACGAAGACGCCAGGCACCACCACATGAAAGTTCTATTTTTGTCATCTGTCATTTGCTGCGACACTGTCGCGCAGCACCCGCTCGATTGGCGCCAAGCCGATCGCGATGTGCACGTCGCCACTTCCGGCGGCGAGTACGCCGGTTTCGCCGCGCGTGTGGC
>NZ_JANJFJ010000421.1:0-3633 GCF_024626565.1 Microbacterium sp. zg.Y909 | reverse complement strand
GCCGCATCGGCCTGCTGGCCCAGCACCGGGGCGAGCGCCAGGATCAGCAGCCCCGCGATCGTGGTGCCCCAGCCGAGCCCCGCGGCCAGGCCCGCCTCGGCGACCTCTTTCACCCGGTCGTCGTCGGCGAGCGCGGCGATGTCAGCGGGGAGGAACGCGTCGGTCGTGAGGTACAGCGCGGTGAAGATGAAGGTGAGGATCACCGTGTTGAACGGCTGCGCCGCCCAGTCCCACAGCGCCCACGCCAGCAGCGTCTTGCGAGGGGCGGGGGTATCGCGTCGCAGGCCCAGGCCCATCACGGGCAGTGCGTCGGTGTCAGCGGTGGCGGGCAGTCGGGCCTCGCCGGGCGGGGTGCTCATCCGCGCACATTATCGCGACGAGGTGGCCGGGGCGTGGCGGCGCGGTGCACGGTGTGTCGGATCTCGGATGCCGCGCCTGCGGCATCCCCCTCAGATCTCCGCGGCGTCGTCCGCGGCGGCGCGCCGGCGGCGCTTGTCGCGCACTGCCGAGACGACCAAACCTGCGGCGTAGAGGAACAGGCCGCCGGCGACGACTGCCAGCACGATGGTGCGGTCGGTTCCGTAGAGCGCGCTGTTGACCCAACCCAGCAGCGGCAGGCTGTACCAGAGGGTGCCGCGGATCTGCGCCGGCTGCACCGGATCGGGGTCTGCGGCGGAATTGTTGTCGCCCTTCGTCATGAAGGTGACCTCGCCGCCCGCGTAAGTCTTGGACACCACGCGGTGGCTCACGACCGCCGGGTCGCCAGAGCGGATCTGGTACGTGATGACGTCGCCCACCCGGATGTCGTCGACCGGCGTGGGCTTGATCACCACGAGGGTGCCCGGGGGCAGGCCGGGCTCCATCGACTGGGTGAGTACCGTCATCGCGGTGCCGCCGACCAGCGCGGGCAGCGCCACGACTGCGATCGCGACGCTCATCGTCAGGATCATCAGGGCGGCGCCGAGTGCGACGCCCAGGTAGTGCGGCAGGCTGCGGTCGCGGCGTTGCGCAGCGCGGTGGGCGCGGCGAGGGCTGGGCTGCACCGGGCGGGGTGAGGGGGCGGTCACAGTCATGCGCAGTCGGCCCGTGAGATCAACAGCGTGCCGGAGCGCTCCACCGCGACGGTGGTGCTCAGGAGCGCGGTGGTTCCGTAGGCCCCTTCCTTCGCGCGGATCGCGACGGCGTGGGCACCGTTGCCGTCGAGGTGCTTGCCTTCGATCGTCACCGCCGCTCCGGAGCCGGAGGCGCGGACGATCTTGAGCACGCTGTCGGTGGTGGTGTCGACGACCTCGTAGGTGATCTCGGCACCAGCGGGACGGTTGACCGGTGCGTTCCAGGTGAGTTCCACCGCCCGGAAGCCGAACACGCTGTCCTTCTTGCACGTCACCGCGCCGGCGGCGGCCAGCTGGTAGACGCTCTGGGTCACGGATCCGGTCGTGGCCGTTGCGGTCCAGCTGGTCCCCACGGCGCCGGTCACGCGGAACGCGGCGGTCACGCTCTGGCCCTGCAGTGCGGCGTTGCTGCTGCCCGCATCGCGTCCCTCGACGCGGGTCGCGACGCAGATGGTGGCGGTGACCCCGGCGGCGACAGCGCGGGCGGCGGTCGGAAGGGTCGGGGCTGGGTTGGCGAGCGTCGTCGTGACGGCGTCGGCGGGAGCGGCGCCTGCGCAGTTGCCCGTCCACAGTCGCACGGTGGTCTTGGCGGCGAGGGTGCTGCTGCCGGTCACATCGGTGGCGAGGCTGTACGACAGCGGGGTGCCGCCGGTGTTCTTGATCGTGAGCGAGCCCAAGACGGCCGTCGACGAGGTCCCGGTGTACTGATAGGTCGTGGTGAGCGCCCCGCTCTGCGCGATCGTGGTGGCCGGGGATGCGGAGGATGCGGTGGCGTTGACGGCCGCGTTCGCGCTCCAGGCGGCCACGGCGGCGCCGGAGCCACCCAGCACCGCGAGGGTGACCAGGGCGGCGACGGGGCCGAGAAAGCGGCGGGTCATGACTGAACCTGTGTTCCGGAGACGGTGAGAGTGAGGGTGGATGCCGGGGCGCCGGCAGCGGCCGCGGGGGCATCAGGCGGGAGCGTGAGCCCGACGCACACGCGCTGGACCTGGCCGGGCGCGAGGGTGGCGACGCTCACGGGGGCGGCGTCCAGACCGATCGTGGCGATCGGGGGCAGGGCGCCGTCGCAACGACCCGATGCCGAGAGCGGGGCAGCGGTCACCCGCAGGGCGGTGGTGAAGGCCGTGGGTGCGCTGCCCGTCGTCGCCTGAAAGGTGAGGGCGAGCGGCACCGTGCCGGTGTTGCGCACCTCGGTCGCGCCGTACACGCCGTGACCGGGGTACAGGCCCGAGGCAGTCAGCCCGGGGTCGGTCACCTGCAGGCCGGCCGAGCCGGCCTGCAGGGTGGTGCCCGCGGCGACGGGAGCGCTCACCGACCATGCGGCGTACGTCCCCCCACCGGCGAGGATGCCCAGCACGACGACGCCCGCAGCCCCGAGGGATGCCCGCAGCATGCGTGCGGGGGCCGCGGCGCGACGCTGTGCGCGTCGGGCGGCGTGGCGTGCACTGCGGCGGGACATCAGGTTCCTCGGGGCTTGAGCGGCGGGTTAATGGCCGGGAGAGGCTCGCCGTGCGGCGAGCCCGGGGGTTCAGTCGGTGGCCTGCGTGAGGGTCACGGTCATGGCGCTGAGGTCCACGGAGCCGTTCATCGCGGCGTTGTCCGCGCCGGCGGCGCCGTTCGGGAACGCGATCGTGACCGTGACGGTGACCGACTCGCTGATCGCACCGCCATCGGGGGTGACGGTGAAGGAACCGTCGCGGTTGTCGGTGATGCCCTCCGCGTCGGCTTCGACGGTGAGCACGGCTGAGTCATCGAGCAGGCCGGCGAGCGCAACGTCGGCGGTGTTCAATCCGTCAGCGGCGGCGATCGAGCCACCGGTCAGCGCCAGCTCGGCCTCCAGGCTGTCACCCTCGGCCTCGATCTGCATGGTCTTGGTGTAGGTGAGCACGTCACCGGGCGACACCGCGTAGCCGGCGATGTGGTCGATCGCCGCGCCATTGGCCGACCAGGTGCCGACGGGGCCATCCGTCACGACGAGGTTGCCCGCGGTGATGGTGGAGCCGGCGGCCGTGGCGTTGTAGTTCCAGGTGGCGAAGGTGCCGGCACCACCGAGGAGCAGGGCTGCTCCGGCGGCGGTGGCGATGGTGGCCTTGGTGATCTTGTTCATGATGTGTTCCTTCTCGCGGCTTGTGGCCGCTTTCTCCTGCGGATGGGATGGATTCGGGGCCCAGGTTCCGAAGTGAGTGATCCGGTCGGGGCACTGCCCAGTTTTCGCCGCGGACCGCAAGAAGTGCCCCGGTTCGATGCCGCGCTCCCGCAAGATCCCAGCAGCGTCGCCTGAGCGCGACCGGCCGCGACGCCAAACCACAAGACATCCACAAGAGATGGTCCAAAACACCCCGCCCATCCCAGATTCGTGCGCCTACGTGGCATCCGTCGTCCGCGCGCGACCATCAAACTTGACACCTCACGGCTCAAGTTCAATTGACATCGATCGGGGCGCCGCGTACCCTTGAGTCATCGCGGCTCAAGGTTGGGGCCGCCCCAGACTTTTCAGTTCCACACGAAGGAGAAACACATG
>NZ_JANJFJ010000420.1:0-3639 GCF_024626565.1 Microbacterium sp. zg.Y909 | reverse complement strand
GACGGAGCGACTTGAAGGTGGCGACCATGACGATGTAGACGATGAGGATCGCCGCCAGCAGGGCCAGGCCCAGCTGGTAGAAGGCATCCTGCTGCTGTGACAGCACGCCGCCGACGGTGGCGTCGGCGGAGGCAGCCAGGTCGGCGTCCTCAAGCGCCTCACTCACGACCGTCGAGGCCGCGGTGAGGTCGTCTCCGGAGGGGGTGACCACGACGGTGGCGGTGCGCTGGCCGCCCTCGGTGGTGATCGAGGTGGGGCTCTGGCTCTCTTCGACCGTGGCGACCTCCGACAGCGCGACCAGGCCCGCGGCGGTCGGCACCTGCAGATTCTGCAGGTCCGCCAGCGTGGTCGGGGTCTGGGAGGCGGCGAGGTACACCGTGAGCGTCGTGTCGTCGATCTCGACCGATCCCACCTGCTGCGGCTGCATCGCACCCGACACCAGCGCGCCGACGGCGACCTCCGACAGCCCCAGCCGTGCCGCTGCATCACGGTCGACGACCACGGCGATGTACGGCAGCGAGGCGGCGAGGTTCGTCGTGACCTGCTCGACACCGTCGCGCCCCTCGATGGCGGCGACGACGGCATCCGTCGCCTCCTGCAGCGTCGCCTGGTCGGGTGCGGTGACGTCGATCTCGATGTCGCTCGACCCGAACCCGCCGCCGGTCGACAGCGCGACGGTTCCGACGTCGGACAGATCCGCGACCGTGTCGAGCACGTCTTCGCGCACGGTGAGCTGGTCGGCCTCGGGGTCGGTGGTGACCGAGAATGTCGCCCCGCTCGCCCCACCTGAGAACGCGTCGGCCAGCGCCGATCCGCTCGAGCCGATCGACACCTGCACGGTCTCGACGCCGTCGACACCCAGCAGCGCGTCTTCGACGATCGCGGCCGCGGCATCCTTCGCCTCGAGCGACGCGGCCGGACCGAGGTCCTGCGTCACGGTGAAGGTGTTCTGCCCGGTGTCGCCGAGGAAGTTCGTCTTCATGAACGGCGCAACGGCGGCAGTGCCCGCGAGCACCAGCAGAGCCAGCAGCAGGGTCACCGCCGAGTGGCGCAGGGTCCATCGCAGCACGGGCAGGTAGGCCTTTTGCAGCCGCGAGGGCGGGGCGGCCGGGTCCTCGGCGTCGATGGGCTCGCCGTCGGGGCCGATGAGCTCCTTGCCGGGGCGCAGGAACCAGTAGGCCAGCACGGGCACGATCGTCAGCGAGACGAAGAGCGACGCGGTCATCGCGATCGTCACCGTCAGCGCGAACGGCCGGAAGAGCTCGCCGGTCACGTCACCGAGGAAGGCGATGGGCAGGAACACCGCCACGGTCGTGATGGTCGAGGCCGTGATGGCCGCCGCCACCTCTCGCACCGCCAGCAGGATCGACCGCATCTTGTCTGCGGATCCGACGTAGTGACGCTTGATGTTCTCGATCACGACGATGGAATCGTCGACGACCCGGCCGATCGCGATCGTCAGGGCGCCGAGGGTCAGGATGTTCAACGAGTAGCCGAACGCCTGAATGCCGATGAACGTGATGAGCACGCTCGTGGGGATCGAGATGGCGGTGACCAGCGTCGAGCGCACCGAGAGCAGGAAGACGAGGATCACGAGCACGGCGAAGGCAAGCCCGAGCAGGCCCTCCTCGGCGAGCGCCGCGATGGACTCCTGGATGAAGGGCGCCTGGTCGAACACCACCGTGAACGCCGCGGCGCCGTCGAGCGCATCCTCGAGGCCGGGAAGCGCATCGAGCACACCCGTCGACACCTCGACGGTGTTGGCCGACGGCAGCTTCGTGACCGCGATCGTCAGCGCCGACTCGCCGTCCACCCGCGAGATGGACGTCTGCGGGTCCTCGCCCGCTTCGACGGTGGCGACGTCGGCGATCGTCACGACATCGTCGCCGAACTGGGCGGCGTCGGTGGGAACCAGTGGCAGGTTGCCGATCTCCTCGATCGAGGTGATCTTGGCCCCCGTCTGCACGGTCAACGTGCGGTCGGCCTCGGTGATGCCGCCGCCGGGAAAGAGGATGCCGTTCTGGTCGAGGGCGTCGCTGATCGCCTGCTGGCTGAATCCGGCAGCGGCGAGCGCGGCCTGGTCGGGCGTGATGGTGATGCGCTGGCCGGCACCTCCGACCACCTCGGCGGAGTTGACCCCGGGGACGTCCTCGAGGTCCGGGATGACGGTGGACTCCAGCAGCTCCAGGATCGCCGCTTCATCGTCGTATCCGGTGACGGCGAGCTGGATGACGGGGAGGTCGTCGATGGACAGGCTGAACACCTGCGGGTCGACCGACTCGGGCAGCTGGCCCTCGATGCGGTTGATCGCCTGCGAGATCTTCTGCTCGGCGGTGGCGAGATCCGTGCCGTAGGTGAACGAGGCCTGGATGATCGCGGCGTTCGTCGTGCTGGTCGCGGTGGTGGATTCCAGCCCCGGAACCGCCTGGATGGCGTTCTCTATGGGGAGGGAGACGTCGTTGGAGACCACCTCGGGCGAGGCGCCGGGGTAGGTCGCGACGACCGTCAGCGCGGGGAACTCGATCGAGGGGATCAGTTCCTGCTTGAGGTTGGTCAGCGCCAATCCGCCGAAGACGGCCGCGACGATGGTGATGAGGGCGATGAGCGCGCGGTTCTTCAGGCTCAGGACGGCGAGGTTTGACACGGGCTGCCTTTGCGAGCGTTGTTGCGGGGGGGTACAGAACGCCGCGAGCGCGGCCGATACGCGGATGTATCGAGTCTTAGTATCCCACGCGGCATCCGCGCCGGGTCAGCGTGGGATGAGGCCCCCGACGACCATGCCGGTCGCGGCGCCGACCACCGCCAGAGCGGCGGTGGCCGCGAGGTTGACCACGGCCCAGTCCCTCCGACCGCTCTGGGCCAGAAGCACAGCGTCGACGCTGACGGTGCTGAAGGTGGTGAAGCCGCCGAGCAGTCCCACCCCGATGATCGTTGCCCACTCCGGCGAGACGAGGGTGCCGAGGCCGAGGACGAAGCCCAGTGCCAGGGATCCCGAGACGTTGATGAGCAGGATGCCGAGCGGGAACGCGTCGGTGCGCCCGCGCATCACCGCGGCATCCACTGCGTAACGCGCGCCGGCCCCGACCCCACCGGCGGCGACGAGGGCGACCATGTCCCAGTTGTTCATGCCGCGACCTCCACCTCGTGCCGCGCAGCACGCTGCCTGCGTCCGATCACCAGACCCCAGGCCGCCGCCGCGGCACCGCCGACCACCGCCACCGCTGCCAGCACCACCCCGGTCACGGGCGCGGCCCCGAACACCTGCACCGACTGCACGGCGAAGGCGCTGTAGGTGGTGAACCCGCCCAGCACACCGGTGCCGGCGAAGGCGCGCAGACGCGGCCTGCGCTCTCCCAGCCGGCCCACGAGCCACCCGAGTGCAAGGGACCCGGTGACGTTGACGAGCATCGTCACGCCCGGCACGACGAGCGGGTGCGCGTCGGTACCCCACGGCACGACGAGGGCCGCACGGGCCGCGACGCCGAGGGCGCCACCGAGCACGACCACCGCCAGGGTCACCCATGAGAACCGTGCCACGCGCTCAGGCTAGGGAACGCTCTGCAGGATCAGCGCGCGGATCGCCGATTCCGGCGAGACGGAGGTGTCCAGCAGCCTTCCCGCCCGGTAACGGCTGAACAC
>NZ_JANJFJ010000419.1:0-3645 GCF_024626565.1 Microbacterium sp. zg.Y909 | reverse complement strand
TCCGGCATCCCCAAGGACGACATCGACGGCCTCATCGTGGGTCCGACGACGGCCTACGAGCGGATGGGCGAGGTCCTCGGCCTCAACGTCCGCTGGGGCGGTCAAGCGGATGCGGTGCAGTCGGTTCTCCAGGCGCAGATGGCCATCGAAGCCGGCTACGCCAAGGTGATCGCGCTGGTGTACGGCAACGACCAGCGCTCCGCCGGCACGCAGTACGGCGGCCCGAGCGCCATGGGCGGACAGTCGTTCCTCTCGTACGTCTACCACTCGCCCTGGGGCATGACCTCGCAGGGTGCGCTGTACGCGCTGACCCTGCGCCGCTATCAGCACGAGCGCGGACTGTCGGAAGCGGACATGGGGCAGGTCGCCGTCGCGCAGCGCGCGTGGGCGAGCATGAACGAGGCCGCCATCCAGCGCAAGCAGATCACGATCGACGACTACCTGCAGTCGCGGTACGTGTGCGAGCCGCTGCACGTCTTCGACTACTGCCTCGTCAACGACGGCGGTGTCGCGCTCATCATCGCCGACGCGGAGTACGCCGAGCGGATGCGGCCGGACCCGGTCTACATCCTGGGCACCGGCCGGTCGGACCTGAACACCGGCGCGACGAGCCTCGAACCGCGGCTGACCGACTACTACCTCCCGGCGCAGCAGCAGGCGGGGGCGTCGTCGTACGAGATGGCCGGCATCGGGCCGGACGACATGGACGTCATGCTCGCGTACGACAGCTTCTCGGTGCATGTGCCCCTCGCCCTCGAGGGCTACGGCTACTGCGAGGTCGGCGATGTCGCGAAGTTCCTCGCGGAGAAGGGGATCGGGCCCGGCGGCGCGCTGCCGGTGAACACCCACGGCGGTCATCTGTCGGAGTCGTACATGCAGGGCTGGAACCACCAGCTCGAGGCGGTGCGCCAGCTGCGCGGCACCGCCGGGGAGCGGCAGGTCCCGGGCGCGCAGACCGTTCACTACACCTCCGATGTCGCCAGCAAGTGCATGTCGGTCATCTACGGACGATAGGAGATCCCATGGATATCGCTCCCACCCCCGCACCCGTCCCCCTCGTCCACGACATCCCGTTCTGGGAATCGGTCGAGCAGCAGGACCTGAAGCTGCAGCGCTGCGCCGATTGCGGGCAGTTCCGATACCCGGCAGGCCCCATCTGCGCCCAGTGCAACTCCGAGCAGGTCACCTGGGAGCGGGTGAGCGGCAAGGGCACGATCCTCAGCTGGGTGGTGTTCCACAAGACCTACCTGCCGGCTTACCCCGCACCCCACACGGTGATCGCCGTTCGGCTCGACGAGGGGCCGATCATCATCAGCAACCTGGAGGGCCCCGAGCCGGAGGGATCCTGGATCGACGAGCGGGTCTCGCTGCGCTACGTCACCATGCCCGACGGCGTCGTGCTGCCGCGGTTCGAGCTGGACCGCACCGCGTCCTGAATCCGGGCGGATGAGAAGGGGGTGGATGCCGCACACGCGGCATCCACCCCCTTTCTCACTCATTCCGGAAGGGTCAGCCGTACGAGGCCCTGCACGAGGGCGGACTCTTCGCCGAGGATCATGTCGCGAAGCGCGGCCGCGCGCGTCGGGTCGAGGTAGGGCCGCACGCAGTTGTCGTACTTGGCGATGATCTTCGCAGCAGGGAGCATGTGCCCGGGCTCCCGGCCGGACGCGACGGGCGTCGTACGGTGAAGCGTGCGCCCATCGGTGGTCCGTACGGTCACCGATGCCACGTACCTGTCGGCGACCGACGTGTCGGGGGCGTCGATGTCGGCCACGGTGGTCTTCGCGAGCATCGCGACGGCCTCTTCGGTGCGATGCGCGCCGTCGACGAAGTCGGTGAGCGTGACCGTCCCGCTCAGCAGCGCCCGCCCCACGGTGTACTGCACGCTGAACTTCGCATCCAGCTCGCTGCCGGGATCCGGGCGGTCCACGTGGCCTCGCCGTTTCGGGTGCAGGTGAACGAGGACATCCTCGATCTCGTCACTCGCCAGCGGCCCGAGGGCGGCGGCGGACTCGATCGCGGAATGCGTGCTTCCGCAGCAGGGGTACTGCTTGATGATGATGCCAGGATGCACCAGCGCCCACTCGGTGCCGAGTCCTTCGAGCGCGGCGGCGATGGGCACGGCCTGCGGATCCTTGCGTTCGAACACCCGGGCGTACCCCTGCGCGTGCTCGAAGGCGTTCTCGCGACCCGACGCACCCGCCCGCGCCAGGAGCGTCGCCTGCACACCGGACGCGGCAGCCCGCCCCACCTGCAGCGGCTTGGCGGAGGTGCCGAACGAGGCCTTGATCCCGCTGGAGAACGCCGCGGCAAGACTCAGGCTCGCCTGCGTGCGCTCTGCGTCGAGCCCCAGCAGGCGCGCCGTGGCAGCCGCGGCGCCGAAGACCCCGATGGTGGCGCTGGGGTGCCAGCCGAGGTCGTAGTGATCGGGATTGAGCATCCGCCCGAGCCGTGCGGCCACTTCGACGCCCACCGCGTAGGCGTCGACCACGTCGCCGATCGGTCCGCCGAACCGCTCGGCGACCGCCAGGACGGCGGGGAAGATCACCGCCGTCGGGTGCCCTGCCATATCGCCCTGCGAGTCGTCGAAGTCCAGCAGGTGGGCGCTGAAGGAGTTGACGAAGGCGGCATCCGACACCGACGCACTGCCGCGTCGTCCGATGAGCGGTGAGCGGGCGTCCGACTCGGCCTCGTCGATGAAGGGTGCGACCTGATCGAAGTCCGGGCTCATCCGCGCCCCGATCGTCGTTCCCACCGTGTCGAGGATGGCCAGCCGCGCCACGGTGCGCACCGAGTCGGGGATCACCAGATCATCCGACGCGATCCATCGGGCGAGTCTCGTGAACAGGGGGGCGTCGGTGGGCGTGGCCGCGGCGTGCATGGTCTCCTTTCGCGACGGCGATGCCGCCGTGGTGTCTCGGCTCACTCCGACAGGGCGGAGGTCAGGGCCTGAAGGTCGTTGCCGCGCCACGCCTGCTCCAGCGCCTCGTCAACGCGCGACTCGCCGAGGACCGGCAGGGCGAGGGCCCGGAACTTGTCCTCGATATCGGCGTCGCTGAGCGGATTCTCCGGTTCCCCGAGCGGGTGGGGCACTCGCTCGCGCACGACCTCCCCGCCGTGCAGCGTGATCTCCACCTCGGCCGCCCGCTCCCGCGGGTACGCGGACTGGGCCGCCTCGTCGAGGTGGACCGTCACGCGCTGCGCCAGCGCCTGCACGTCCGGGTCACCGAGACGATCCGGCTCGAAGGTGCAGAGATCGACCGTGCCCTGCACGAGGGCGGCGGAGACGGCGAACGGCAGGCTGAACTGCGCCTGCATGACGGTGGTGGGGTCGCGTCTGTCCAGTCGCGCGGCGAGCTCGAACGTGCCGACGCGGATCCGGTCGATCCGGGACAGGTCGTCGCCGACGACGGTGCGCAGCTGCCGCGCCGCGTCGATCGCGCCGTGCAGGTGCCGGCAGCACGGGTAGGGCTTGACGTAGGTGCGCAGCGCGCGCCACGAGGTGCCGAGGCCGCCCAGCAGCGCGTCCGGCTTCCACTGCCCGCGGGCGAACGCGGCGAAGTAGCCGTCCTTCCCCTCGAGGATCGTGTGCGGTCCGAAGATCCCTGCGGCGGCGAGTTCGGCGCACATGACGCCCTCGCGCGC
>NZ_JANJFJ010000418.1:0-3665 GCF_024626565.1 Microbacterium sp. zg.Y909 | reverse complement strand
GCGGGCTCGAGCATCATGCCCGGCAAGGTCAACCCGGTCATCCCGGAGGTCGTGAACCAGGTCGCTTTCTCGGTGGCGGGCGCCGACCTCACCATCACGATGGCCGTCGAAGGAGGGCAGCTGCAGCTGAACGCGTTCGAGCCGATCATCGCGCATTCGCTCTTCCAGTCGATCACCTGGATGCGTCGGGCCATGCGCACGCTGCGGGTCAACTGCATCGACGGCATCACCGCGAACCGCGCACGCCTGGGCGCGATGGTCGGGTCGTCGGTGGGTGTGGTCACGGCGCTCACGCCGTTCATCGGCTATGCGGCATCCGCGGCTCTCGCCAAGACCGCCCTGCTGACGGGGCACAACGTGGGCGACCTCGTCGTCGAAGCAGGGCTCATGAGTCGGGACGAGGTGGACAAGCAGCTGTCGCCGGCGCGGCTGTCGGGCCTCGAGGCCATCACCGCCGCCATCCCGGTGCAGCAGGCCGCCGATAGCATAATCGAGAGCTGAATGGGGCGATTTGTCGCACTTTAACGGGGAAGGCTAGCGTTTTCTCATCCGGGACACGCCGGCACATCAAGGAGCAGACATGTCCGACCAGAACCCCCCGCAGTCGCCCACCCCTCCGGCCGGGCAGCCCCCCTACCAGCCTCCGACTGCACCTCCGGCAGCGCCCGCCTACGGCTCCGCGCCCGCGTACGGCGCGGCCCCCGCATACGACCCGAGCGGTGCCCCGGCGGCGCCGGGCGCGCCCGTGCCCGGAAAGACGCTGGGCATCGTCGCCTTCGTGCTGTCGTTCTTCGCGCAGCTGTTCGGCCTGATCCTCGGCATCGTGGCGTACGTGCAGAGCAAGAAGGCCGGCGTCAAGAACACGTGGGCGCTGGCGGCCATCATCATCAGCAGCGTGCTCATGGTGCTGATGATCATCCTCGGCATCGTGATCTTCACTGCGGTGCTCGGCGCGACCGACGCGGCCTGCAATGAGCTCGGCACCGGTGTGTGGCAGCTGACCGACGGCACGCAGATCACCTGCGACTGACCCTGGTGTCGACGGAACCCCCGTGCGCTGCGGCGTGCGGGGGTTCAGTCGTAGATGCGGCAGCGCGTCGTGAGCTCGCCGATGCCGTCGATGCCGACGGTGACGGTGGACCGGTCGCGCAGGAAGATCTGCGGGTCCCGGGAGTAGCCGGCTCCACCGGGGCTGCCGGTGGAGATGAGGGTGCCCGGCAGCAGCGTCGCCGACGACGACAGGTGCGACACGAGGGTCGCGACCGAACGGATCATCTGGCCCGTGGTGGCATCCTGCACCGTCTGGCCGTCGACCACGGCCCAGATGTGCAGGTCCTGCGGATCGGGGATCTCATCGGCGGTCACCACGAACGGGCCGGTGGGCGTGAAGCCGTCGAACGACTTGCAGCGCGACCACTGCGCCTCCGAGAACTGGATGTCGCGCGCGGTGATGTCGTTGACCACCGTGTAGCCCCACACGTGTTCAAGTGCCGCCTCGGTGGAAACGTCCTTCGCGGGACGGCCGATGATGACGCCCAGCTCTGCCTCATAGTCGACCGACTCGCTGAGGGAGCGTGGCCACGACGTCGTCGCCTGATGCGAGGTGAGGGAGTTCGGCCACAGCACGAACACCGTCGGGGCGGTGTCCGCCTTCAGCCCGAGCTCGCTGGAGTGGGCGGCGTAGTTCAGCCCGATCGCCAAGATCACGGGCGGCGCGAGCACTGCGGAGGCGAAGGAGGTGCCGGCCAGCGGATGCCACGTCGTGGCGGCATCGACGGCGTCGCGCACCTGCCCGAGCAGCCCGTCGCCGCCGTCGATGAGGTCCTGCAGCAGGCGAGGGGCGCCGGGGAACAGGTCCTCGACGATGACGGCCTCGTCGCCGCGGACGGCGGCAAGCCGGGGCGGTGCACCCGCGGAGGGAATCACGTGGGCGAAGCGCATCCCTTCAGGCTAGCGGCCCGACCGGGGGCGATCGGCGACACTCTGCGCCACCCCTAGGCTGTCGGTCGTGCCGTACACCTCCGCGCTCTCCCAGCCGCATCCCGGGCATGCCGCGCCCATCGCGCCTGCCCCTTCGTCGCCTCCTGCGCTGCCCGTGCCGCCGCGCAAGGGTCGCAGCGCGCCCATCTGGATCATCGGCGTCCTGGTGCTGCTGCTGGTGGGGCTGGTGGCGTACTTCTTGACCTTCCTGGGCGCCGCCGCCTCGGTGGTCGGCATGGTGCTCGCGGTCGTGCCCTTCGTCGGCGTGCTCCTCGCGGTGCGCATCGTCGACCGCTGGGAGCCCGAGCCCCGGTCCCTCGTCGTGCTCGCGATTGCGTGGGGGGCGATCGCGTCGGTCGTGATCGCCCTCGCCGTGGACCTCGTCATCACCCTGGTCATCGGCTACGACGGCTCGCCCGCGCGCGAAGCGTTCTCGTCGGTCGTGCAGGCTCCGGTGGTGGAGGAGGTGGCCAAGGGGCTGGGGCTGCTGATCATCTTCGCCATCGGGCGGCGGGCGTTCGATGGACCGGTCGACGGCATCGTCTACGGGGCGCTCATCGGCGCAGGCTTCGCCTTCACCGAGAACATCCTCTACTTCGCCTCTGCCCTGATCGAAGGGGGCGTCGCCGAGACCACGGTGACCTTCTTCGTGCGCGGCATCCTCTCGCCGTTCGCACACGTGATGTTCACGGCGGTGACGGGGTACGCCCTCGGCCGCGCCGCGCGCAACGGCGCGGCGGTCGGGGCGGCGCTGGGTCCCTGGGCGCTGGGCCTCGTGGGCGCGACGGTGCTGCACGCGCTGTGGAACGGCTCCGCGCTCTTCGCGGACTTCTTCGCGCTGTATACGACGCTGCAGATGCCGCTGTTCGTCCTGTTCATCGCGGGGGTGCTGCTGCTGCGCCGGGAGGAGGCGCGGCTGACGCGCGCACGACTGGCGGACTATGCGGCAGCCGGCTGGTTCACTGCGGGGGAGGTCGACATGCTGGCCACCGGCGCGGGGCGTCGCCGCGCCATGGCGTGGGCGCGCGCGCTGCCGGGGGGAGGGCCCGCCATGAAGGATTTCATCTCCGATGCCACGGCGCTCGCCGCGGCCCGCCAGCGCGCGCTGTCGGGCCGGGACCCGCACGCGGTCGAGGACGAGCACGTCTTCCTCGCCCGAGCGGTCGCGGCGCGGGCGGCGCTCTTCGCGCGGTAGCCGGACGGTGCGGGCGGCTGGGCTGACGACGTCCTGTCAACGACTCAGCGCCCGGTGCCGCGGCGATGCCTGCGTGTCTCCCGAGCGCTGAGTCGATATGCCTCAATGATCCTCCGGCACTCAGGGGGTGTCAAGCGAGCGTGGCGCGTTGACCGCACCCAGCACCTCGGGTTGGATGGGGAGCATGACTGACAACCGAAGCAAGCCCGAGTTCGACGCCCCCACGGGACCGGCTCCCTCCGAGCTGGTCATCCGTGACCTCATCGTCGGCGACGGCCCCGAGGCGAAGCCCGGCGACACCGTCACCGTCCACTACGCGGGCGTGGAGTACGACACCGGCGAGGAGTTCGACTCGTCGTGGAGCCGCGGTGAGAGCATCCAGTTCCCGCTGCGCGGCCTCATCCAGGGGTGGCAGGACGGCATTCCCGGCATGAAGGTCGGCGGTCGCCGCGAGCTGATCATCCCGCCGCACCTGGCCTACGGCCCGGCC
>NZ_JANJFJ010000417.1:0-3678 GCF_024626565.1 Microbacterium sp. zg.Y909 | reverse complement strand
TCGGCCGTCAGCAGGACGGCATCCAGCAGTTCCTGGATGTTGGTGCCCTGGCGAGCGGAGACGTCGACGAACATGACGTCGCCGCCGTACTCCTCGGCGACGAGGCCGTATTCGGTGAGCTGCTGGCGCACCTTGGCCGGGTTGGCGTCGGGCTTGTCGACCTTGTTCACAGCCACCACGATCGGCACGTTCGCCGCCTGCGCGTGGTTGAGGGCCTCGACCGTCTGGGGCATGATGCCGTCGTCGGCGGCGACCACGAGGATCGCGAGGTCGGTGACCTGCGCACCACGGGCACGCATGGCGGTGAACGCCTCGTGACCGGGGGTGTCGATGAACGTGATCGCTCGCTCGATGCCCTCGTGCTCGGTCCAGACCTGGTATGCACCGATGTGCTGCGTGATGCCACCGGCCTCGCCGGCGACCACGTTGGTCTGACGGATCGCATCGAGCAGTCGCGTCTTACCGTGGTCGACGTGACCCATGACGGTCACGACCGGCGGACGGATCTCGAGGTCGTCTTCGCTCTCGGCTTCGAGCTCTGCATCGAGGTCGAGACCGAAGCCCTCCAGGAGCTCCTTGTCCTCGTCCTCGGGCGAGACCATCTGGATCTTGTAGCCCAGCTCCTCGCCGAGCACCTCGAAGGTCGCCTCGTCCAGCGACTCGGTGGCCGTTGCCATCTCGCCGAGGTTGAACAGGATCGTCACCAGCGTGCCGGGCTGCACCGTGTAACCGGTGATGGCCTCGATCTTGTCGGCGAAGTCCGCGATCGATGCGCCGCGGCGCATGCGGATGATCTCGCCGTTACCGCGCGAGACGTTGACGCCGCCGACGACCGGCGCCGACCGCATCTCGAATTCCTGCCGCTTCGCCCGCCGCGACTTGCGCTGCTTCGACTTGCCGCCGCCCTTGCCGAAGGCACCTGCGGTGCCACCGCCGGGTCCACGACCACGGCCACCGCCACCGGCGGGACGACCGGCGAAACCACCGGCGGGCGGACCGCCGGGACGCTGGAAGCCGCCGGCTGCGCCGCCGGGACGACCGGGGCCGCCGGGACGCTGCTGGAACGGGGCGCCGGGACGACCGCCACCACCGGGACGACCTGCGCCGCCGGGACGGGGTGCGCCCGGACGCGGCGCGCCGGGGCGCGGTGCCTGGGGACGCGGGATGTTGCCGGGCGTGGGGCGCTGCCCCATGCCCTGAGCCGACGCGAACGGGTTGTTGCCCGGACGGGGACCGGCGGGACGCTGACCCATGCCCTGCGAGGAGGAGAACGGGTTGTTGCCGGGCCGCGGTGCGCCACCGGGGCGCGGAGCACCCGGGGCGGGAGCACCCGCGGCGGGAGCACCCGCGGCGGGAGCACCCGGGGCGGGCGCGCCGCCGGCGGGCTTGGGCGCGCCGGGCGTCGCGGACGACGGTGCCGATGCGGCGGGAGCCGCCTCAGCGGGCTTCTCGGCAGCCGCGGGCGCAGCCGGAGCGGCGGGAGCGGGTGTCGGGGCAGCCGGGCCGGGAGCGGGAGCCGCCGGAGCGGCTGCCGCAGCGGCCGGAGCCGCGGGAGCGGGGGCCGGGGCCGGGGCGCTCGGAGCCGCAGGGCGAGCGGGGCCCGGACGGCCTGCGGGACGCGCGGGCGCACCCTGGGCGGGAGCGCTGGGAGCGGGCTGTGCGCCGTCGGCCTGCAGGGCCTGACGGAGCTTGCGAGCCACGGGGGGCTCGATGGTCGAGGAAGGGCTCTTGACGAACTCGCCGAGCTCCTTCAGCTTCGCAAGTGCGACCTTGCTGTCGACGCCGAGTTCGGAAGCGATCTCGTGCACGCGTGGTTTTGCCACAATTCTCCTGTCTGAAGGTCTGCCCCAGACAGGAGCAGACCACTAGTTGCGGACGGGTCTCATTTCGAGCCGTTCACTTTGAGTCCATAGCCGTTCAGCCGTTTCGCTGGAAGTGGTTCTGAAGGGTCTGCGTGTCAAGCGAACCTGACACGCGCAATGCTCGCCCGAAGGCACGGCGCCGGATGGCGGCGTCCACACACTCGCTCGTCGGATGCACCCACGCGCCCCGCCCCGGCATCGATCCGCGCTCGTCGACGACGACCTGCAGATCAACAGCCACGACTCGGGTGAGCGTGGTCCGGAGGGCACGCGCGCGGCATCCCACGCACGTTCGAACGGAATCCATCCTACCCCCTCCGCGCCTCAGAGCGGATGCCACGCCCCCGCCGCGCCGGACGGATCAGCTCTCCTCCAGGATGCTGTCGGGCTGGATGTCGATCTTCGCGCCGGTGAGCTTCGCGGCGAGTCGGGCGTTCTGACCCTCCTTGCCGATGGCCAGCGAGAGCTGGTAATCGGGCACGAGCGCCCGCACGGCCTTCGTGGACGCGTCGAGGATGAAGCTCGACGTCACCTTGGCCGGCGACAGGGCGTTGGCCACGAACGCGGCGAGCTCCGGGTTGTAGTCGACGATGTCGATCTTCTCGCCGCCGAGTTCCTCGGTGACGGCGCGCACGCGGCGACCGAGTTCTCCGATGCAGGCGCCCTTGGCGTTGATCGAGGGGTCGGTGGCCATGACGGCGACCTTGCTGCGGTGGCCGGCTTCACGCGCGAGCGAGACGATCTCGACGAGACCCGACGCGATCTCGGGCACCTCGAGCGCGAAGAGCTTGCGCACGAGTCCGGGGTGCGTGCGCGACACGGTGATCTGCGGTCCCTTGAGGCCCTTCGCGACGCTCGTCACGTAGACCCGCAGCCGCGACCCGTGGGCGTAGGACTCGCCGGGCACCTGCTCCTCGGGCGGGAGGATCGCCTCGACGGTGCCGAGGTCAACGTGCACCATGCGGGGGTTCGGGCCCTGCTGCACGACGCCGGCGACGATGTCGCCCTCACGGCCGCGGAATTCTCCCAGCACGGCGTCGTCGGCGATGTCGCGCAGCCGCTGGCTGATGACCTGCTTGGCGGCGAACGCCCCGATGCGACCGAAGTCCTCGGGAGTGGTCTCCTCCTCGCCGATCACCGCTCCCTCTTCGTCGAGCATCGGCACGAAGATCGCGACGTGACCGGACTTGCGGTCGAGCTCCACGCGGGTGCCCGCGGGAGCCTCGCCGGTGGGTGAGATGTGCTTGCCGTAGGCGGTGAGGATGGCCTGCTCGATGATGCGCACGAGCTCATCGAAGGGGATCTCCTTCTCGCGCTCGATCGTCTTCAACAGTCCGAGATCGATGTCCACGGTGTTCTCCCTATTCAGCTCTTTCACGGCGCGCGAACGGCGCGACCGCATCCCCCATACGTTACCGGATGCCGCATGGCGGGGCCTGAGAACGCGTCGGCCTCACTGCGGACAGGAGTCCAGCACGCGGTCGGCGCGCGCGGCACCGCTCACGGTGTCGGTTTCGGCGCCCAGGACCGTCTCGCTCCACCGCAGCAGCAGCGGGAGCATCGTGGAGCGCGGCTGGAGGATGTCCTGGTGGCCGCCGTCGGGGACGACCCAGGTGAAGACCCGCTCGCCCTCGGCGCACAGCCGGGAGACCAGGCTGCGCTGCAGCACGGTCGGAAGCACTTCGTCCTGCGCACCCCAGCCGACGAAGATCGGGCTCTGCCACGGTCCTTCGGGCACGTTCTCGGCCAGGCGCTCCCCGAGTGCCCCTGTCGTCAGGTCCGGCAGCGATACCGGCTCATTCTCGGACAGTCCCAG
>NZ_JANJFJ010000416.1:0-3694 GCF_024626565.1 Microbacterium sp. zg.Y909 | reverse complement strand
GGCGACACGCCCGAGTTTGCGACACGCCCGGGCGACGCGTACACTAGTGAAGTTCCACATTCCGGTGGTCGCTCTGCGTGCCCCGGATCACTGTCACGGCAGTGCATAGGCGGCGCGATACGCGCAGGGTCCTAGGCCGCGGGCAGCAGAACACCACATCCCACAAACCCGACCCCGCTCCGGCGGGTCGCATTCCATGCGCACGGGGGAGTGAGGAGCCGCAGGCCGATCGGCGTGCGGTTTGACAGCAGAACAGCGGTGCAGCATCCCCACCTCGCGTGGTGACAAGTGCCAGGCGCAATTCCGCGCCACCGTGCGTCCAATGCGCTCATGACCCGTGAGACGTAAGACGCGAGAAAGAGAGTGAGCAGACAATGGCGGGACAGAAGATCCGCATTCGCCTGAAGTCGTATGACCACGAGGTCATCGACACGTCGGCACGCAAGATCGTCGACACCGTGACCCGTGCGGGCGCGACGGTCGTGGGCCCGGTGCCCCTGCCGACGGAGAAGAACGTCGTGGCCGTCATCCGGTCGCCCCACAAGTACAAGGACAGCCGCGAGCACTTCGAGATGCGCACCCACAAGCGCCTGATCGACATCATCGACCCGACGCCCAAGGCCGTCGACTCGCTGATGCGTCTCGACCTGCCGGCAGACGTCAACATCGAGATCAAGCTCTGAGGTTCGACATGGCTGACATCAACAACAAGGTTTCGAAGGGTCTCCTGGGCACCAAGCTCGGCATGACCCAGGTTTGGGACGAGAACGGCAAGCTCGTTCCCGTCACCGTGATCGAGGTCGCACCCAACGTGGTGACCCAGGTCCGCACGCCCGAGAAGGACGGCTACAAGGCCGTGCAGATCGCGTACGGGCAGATCGACCCCCGCAAGGTCAACAAGCCGCAGACGGCCCACTTCGAGGCTGCCGGCGTGACCCCCCGTCGCCACCTCACCGAGGTGCGCACCGCCGACGCTGCTGACTACTCACTCGGTCAGGAACTGACGGTGGACGGCACCTTCGAGGCCGGCCAGCTGGTCGACGTCGTCGGCACCAGCAAGGGCAAGGGCACCGCGGGTGTCATGAAGCGTCACAACTTCAAGGGCGTCTCCGCTTCGCACGGTGCGCACCGCAACCACCGCAAGCCCGGCTCGATCGGCGCATCGTCGACCCCGAGCCGCGTCTTCAAGGGCATGCGCATGGCCGGCCGTATGGGTGGCGAGCGCGTGACCGTCCTCAACCTCACGGTGCACGCCGTCGACGCCGAGAAGGGTCTGCTGCTCGTCAAGGGCGCCGTCCCCGGTGCTCGTGGCCGCATCGTCTACGTCCGCAACGCAGTGAAGGGTGCCTGATCATGGCTGACTCGACTCTCGCGCTCGACGTTCGTACGGCCGACGGCAAGAAGGCCGGCTCCGTGGAGCTGCCCGCCGCTCTGTTCGACGTCAAGACGAACATCCCGCTGATCCACCAGGTCGTCGTCGCGCAGCTCGCTGCGGCACGCCAGGGCACCCACTCGACCAAGCGTCGCGGTGAGGTCTCCGGCGCCGGCCGCAAGCCCTTCAAGCAGAAGGGCACGGGTAACGCCCGTCAGGGCTCGATCCGCGCACCCCAGATGACCGGTGGTGGCATCGTGCACGGCCCGAAGCCGCGCGACTACTCGCAGCGCACCCCCAAGAAGATGGTCGCCGCCGCCCTGCTGGGCGCACTCAGCGACCGCGCTCGCGGGCAGCGTCTGCACGTCGTCGACTCCTTCGCGATCGACGGCGCGCCCTCCACGAAGGCCGCTGCCGCGGTGCTCTCCGGGCTCACCGCCACCAAGCGGGTGCTCGTGGTCATCGACCGCACCGACGAGATCACCGTCAAGAGCGTGCGCAACCTCGCGTACGTCCACGTGCTGACCTTCGACCAGCTCAACGCCTACGACGTGCTCGTCTCCGACGACATCGTCTTCACCAAGGCCGCCTACGACGCGTTCGTCGCGTCGAAGAAGGCCAACACCGAGGAGGTCTCGGCATGACCACCGCGAACATCGCAGTGAACAAAGACCCGCGCGACATCATCCTCAAGCCGGTCGTCTCCGAGAAGAGCTACGGGCTCATCGACGAGGGCAAGTACACGTTCCTCGTGGACCCCCGTGCGTCGAAGACCGAGATCAAGCTCGCGATCGAGAAGATCTTCAACGTCAAGGTCGCCTCGGTCAACACCCTGAACCGCCCCGGCAAGGCACGTCGCACCCGCTTCGGGATGGGCAAGCGCAAGGACACCAAGCGCGCCATCGTGACGCTCAAGTCGGGCACCATCGACATCTTCACGGCAGTCGGCTGACGGTCGGGACAGAGGACTAGAGAACATGGCTATTCGCAAGTACAAGCCCACGACCCCGGGTCGCCGCGGCTCGTCGGTGGCCGACTTCGCCGAGATCACCCGATCGACGCCTGAGAAGTCGCTCCTCCGCCCGCTCTCCAAGACCGGTGGTCGCAACAACCAGGGCCGCATCACCACCCGCCACATCGGCGGTGGCCACAAGCGCCAGTACCGCGTCATCGACTTCCGTCGCAATGACAAGGACGGCGTCAACGCCAAGGTCGCTCACATCGAGTACGACCCCAACCGCACCGCACGCATCGCGCTGCTGCACTACTTCGACGGCGAGAAGCGTTACATCCTCGCGCCGAACAAGCTGGCGCAGGGCGACATCGTCGAGTCGGGTGCCGGCGCTGACATCAAGCCGGGCAACAACCTGCCGCTGCGCAACATCCCCACCGGTACCGTCATCCACGCCATCGAGCTCCGCCCCGGCGGCGGCGCGAAGATGGCGCGTTCGGCGGGCACCTCGGTGCGTCTCGTCGCCAAGGACGGCCCCTACGCGCAGCTGCGTCTGCCCTCGGGTGAGATCCGCAACGTCGACGCACGCTGCCGCGCCACGATCGGCGAGGTCGGCAACGCCGAGCAGTCGAACATCAACTGGGGCAAGGCCGGCCGTAACCGCTGGAAGGGCATCCGCCCGACCGTCCGCGGTGTCGCGATGAACCCTGTCGACCACCCGCACGGTGGTGGTGAGGGTAAGACCTCCGGTGGTCGTCACCCCGTTTCTCCTTGGGGCCAGGCTGAGGGTCGCACCCGCCACGCCAACAAGGAAAGCGACAAGTACATCGTCCGCCGTCGCAACGCCGGCAAGAAGCGCAAGTAGGAGTAGAGGAAGATGCCTCGTAGCCTCAAGAAGGGCCCCTTCGTCGACGAGCACTTGCTTCGCAAGGTCGTCTCGCAGAACGAAGCCGGTTCCAAGAACGTCATCAAGACCTGGTCGCGCCGTTCGATGATCATCCCGGCAATGCTGGGTCACACCATCGCCGTGCACGACGGTCGCAAGCACATCCCCGTGTTCGTGACCGAGACCATGGTCGGCCACAAACTGGGCGAGTTCGCGCCCACCCGCACCTTCCGCGGCCACGTGAAGGACGACAAGAAGGGCCGCCGCCGCTGACGCGGTGGCGCAGAGAGGAGAGAGAGATGGTGGATTCCATCGCCCGCGTGCGACACATCCGCGTGACCCCTCAGAAGGCTCGTCGTGTCGTCGCTCTCATCAAGGGCAAGCAGGCTCAGGAGGCCCTGGCCATCCTGAAGTTCGCGCCGCAGAGTGCGTCCGAGCCGATCTACAAGCTCGTCGCTTCCGCGATGGCGAACGCCCGCGTCGC
>NZ_JANJFJ010000415.1:0-3694 GCF_024626565.1 Microbacterium sp. zg.Y909 | reverse complement strand
TGTGGGCCGGCCGCAAGCTGCGCCTGCAGTGGGGACGCCTGTTCGGCCTCTACCTCGTCTGGTACAGCGCCGGGCGCATCGTGTGGGAGTCGATCCGCATCGACCCGAGCGAGGTGCTGTTCGGGTTGCGCACCAACGTCTGGGCCTCGATCCTCGGCATCGTCGTGGGGCTGGCCATCATCATCGTCCAGAAGCGCCGCCACACCGGCATGGAGCCCTCGGTATACGTGCCGGGCAGGCAGTGGACGCCCGATGGGGCTGTACAATCGCAGGACAACGAAGACTTCGTCGACGTGAGCGCACCCCCCACGTCCGATGTCCCCGAGGAGACAGCCACAAGCGCAGTTCCCCGCACATAGCTTTCAGGGCCGACGTCGTCCCGTCTTGAGACTCAGAGTGAGGACGGCAGGTATGCCTTCGAGCCCCCGTCGCGACGCCGGATCATCCTCGGCGTTCCCGCCCCGTCAGGGCATGTACAACCCGGCGTTCGAGAAGGACGCCTGCGGTCTGGCCATGGTCGCCACGCTGCGCGGTCACGCCGGGCACGACATCGTCGAGCTGGCACTGACGGCGCTGCGCAACCTCGAGCACCGCGGCGCGATCGGGTCCGATGCCGGCACCGGCGACGGCGCCGGCATCCTCACCCAGATGCCCGACGCCTTCCTGCGCGCGGTCGTCGACTTCGACCTGCCGCCGGTGGGGGAGTACGCCGCCGGAATGGCGTTCCTGCCGCGGGAGCGCGATGCCCGCGAGGCGCTCAAGACCGGCATCGAGGAGCTCGCCGCGCGCGAAGGGCTGACCGTGCTCGGCTGGCGCGCGGTCCCGACCGCCGACGACAACCTCGGCAAGCTGGCGTATGACGCCCGTCCCGCGTTCGAGCAGCTGTTCCTCTCGCGCCCCGCCATCGGCGGTGCGCCGGCGTTGTCGGACATCGCCCTCGACCGGCGCGCCTATCGGCTGCGCAAGCGCGCCCAGCACGAGCTGGGCGCGTATTTCGTCTCCCTGTCGTGCCGCACGCTCGGCTACAAGGGCATGGTCACGACACTGCAGCTCGAGCCGTTCTACCCCGACCTGCAAGACGAGCGCTTCGCGTCGGAGCTGGCGGTGGTGCACTCGCGCTACTCGACCAACACCTTCCCGTCCTGGCCGCTCGCGCAGCCGCTGCGCATGCTCGCCCACAACGGCGAGATCAACACCGTCAGCGGCAACCGCAACTGGATGCGCGCCCGGCAGTCCCAGCTGGAGTCCGAGTTGCTCGGCGACATGCGCCCGCTGCTGCCGATCTGCACCGAGGGCGCCAGCGACTCGGCCTCGTTCGACGAGGTGCTCGAGCTCCTCACCCTCTCGGGTCGCAGCCTGCCGCACGCCATCATGATGATGGTGCCCGAGGCCTACGAGAAGCAGGCCGACATCGCGCCCGACCTGCGGGCGTTCTACGACTATCACTCCATGCTCATGGAGCCCTGGGACGGACCGGCCGCGCTGATCTTCACCGACGGCACGCTGGTCGGCGCGACGCTCGACCGCAACGGCCTGCGCCCCGGACGCTGGACCGAGACGACCGACGGCCTCATCGTCATCGGGAGCGAGACCGGCGTGCTCGACTTCGAGCCCTCGCGCATCAAGCGACGCGGGCGGCTGAGCCCTGGACGGATGTTCCTCGTCGACACGGCGGAGCGACGCATCGTCGAGGATGCCGAGATCAAGGCCCGGCTGGCTGCGGCGGAGCCGTGGGAGCTGTGGCTGCGCCAGCGGCTGCAGCTGTCGGAGCTTCCCGAGCGCGAGCACATCGTGCACCCGATCGCCTCGATCACCCGCCGTCAGCGCACGTTCGGCTACACCGAGGAGGAGGTGCGGATCCTGCTGACCCCGATGGGGCAGAACGGCGCCGAGCCCATCGGCGCCATGGGATCCGACACCCCGATCGCCGTGCTCAGCGAGCGCCCTCGCCTGCTTTTCGACTACTTCGTCCAGCAGTTCGCGCAGGTCACGAACCCGCCGCTGGACTCCATCCGCGAAGAGGTCGTCACGAGCCTGCGGGCGGGCCTCGGCCCCGAGCGGAACCTGCTGTCGAACGGCCCCGATCACGCCCGGCAGATCACCCTGGACTTCCCGGTCATCGACAACGACGAGCTGGCGAAGATCCAGAACATCGGGCGCACCATGCCCGGGAGACGCTCCGTCACCCTCCGGGGGCTGTACCACTTCGACGCCGGCCCCGGCACGATGAAGGCGCGGCTGGACGAGCTGTGCGCCGAAGCGGACCTTGCCATCGAAGAGGGTGCGGAGTTCCTCATCCTCTCGGACCGCGACTCGAACAAGGATCTCGTCCCGATCCCGTCGCTGCTCATGGTCTCGGCGATCCACCACCACCTGATCCGCAAGCAGAACCGCATGAAGGTGGGCCTCGTCGTCGAAGCCGGCGACGTGCGCGAGGTGCATCACGTGGCCACGCTCATCGGCTACGGTGCGTCGGCGGTGAACCCGTACCTCGCGATGGAGAGCGTCGAGTATCTGGTGCGCGCGGGCTTCATCACCGGCATCACGCCCGAGAAGGCCGTCACCAACGTCATCTACGCGCTCGGCAAGGGCGTCTTGAAGATCATGTCCAAGATGGGCATCTCCACCGTGTCGTCCTACGCGGGAGCGCAGGCGTTCGAAGCGGTCGGGCTCTCGCAGGAGTTCATCGACGCGTACTTCACCGGCACCGAGAGCAAGCTCGGCGGCATCGGCATCGATCACATCGCCGCCGAGAACCAGGCACGGCACGACTTCGCGTACCCCGAAGACGGCGCCGCCCGCGCGCACGAGCGGCTGTGGACCGGCGGCGAGTACCAGTGGCGTCGCGACGGCGCACCGCACCTGTTCAACCCCGACACGATCTTCCGGCTGCAGCACTCCACCCGCTCGCGCCGCTACGACATCTTCCGCGAGTACACCAAGCTCGTCGACGAGCAGGCCCACGAGCTCAAGACCCTGCGCGGACTGTTCACCCTCCGCAGCGGCCTACGCCCACCGGTGCCGATCGACGAGGTCGAGCCGGTCTCGGCGATCGTCAAGCGTTTCTCCACCGGCGCGATGAGCTACGGCTCGATCTCGAAAGAGGCGCACGAGACGCTGGCGATCGCGATGAACCGTCTGGGAGGGAAGTCCAACACCGGCGAGGGCGGCGAAGACGTCGAGCGGCTGCTCGACCCCGAGCGGCGCAGCGCCGTCAAGCAGGTGGCATCCGGCCGGTTCGGCGTGACGAGCATGTACCTCACGCACGCCGACGACATCCAGATCAAGCTCGCCCAGGGCGCGAAGCCCGGCGAGGGCGGGCAGCTGCCCCCGGCGAAGGTGTACCCCTGGGTCGCCCGCACCCGCGGCGGCACCCCCGGCGTCGGCCTCATCTCGCCGCCGCCGCACCACGACATCTACTCCATCGAAGACCTCAAGCAGCTGATCTTCGACCTCAAGCGCGCCAATCCGGCGGCCCGGGTGCACGTCAAGCTGGTGAGTCAGTCGGGCATCGGCGCGGTCGCCGCAGGCACGGCGAAGGCCCTCGCCGACGTGATCCTGATCTCCGGACACGACGGCGGCACCGGCGCGAGCCCCATGAACTCGCTGAAGCACGCCGGCACGCCGTGGGAGCTGGGCCTGGCCGAGACGCAGCAGACCCTCATGCTCAACAACATGCGCGACCGCGTGGTGG
>NZ_JANJFJ010000414.1:0-3722 GCF_024626565.1 Microbacterium sp. zg.Y909 | reverse complement strand
AGGCGATGCCGACGCGCTCGCCGACGGGCAGGGACTGAAGGACCTTCGACATGGGTTCCAGTCTAGTGAAGGTGGGGATGCCGCCTGAGCGGTGGGCCGCTCAGCCGATGACGACGTCGGTGATGGTCACCGGCGTGGCCGGCGGTCCGTCGGGGGCCCCGCCTTCGGCGCCGGCGGCGGCGACCTCGCGCACGACCTCGAGGCCGGCGGCATCCATCTGCCCGAACACCGTGTACGAGGGCGGCAGCTGGCTGTCCTCGTAGACGAGGAAGAACTGCGAGCCGTTGGTGTCGGGGCCGGCGTTGGCCATCGCGACGGTTCCGGCGGGATACGTCTCGGTGCCGTCGAGTTCGTCGGCGTAGCTGTAACCGGGGCCGCCGCGGCCGGTGCCGGTCGGATCGCCGCACTGCAGCACGAAGATCCCCGAGGTCGTGAGGCGGTGGCAGATCGTGTCGCTGTAGTAGCCCTGCTCGGAAAGCGAGACGAAGCTGCCGACCGTGCACGGGGTGCGCTCGGCGTCGAGGGTGAGGGCGATGGGGCCGGCCGAGGTCTCGAGCGTCGCCGAAACCTCTCCGGTGACGGTCGGCTCCGCGGGTGGGGCGTCGACGGCGACCGCTGCGCTGCCGCCCGTGCGGTACGAGCACGCGGAAGTGTCGGTGGCGCTCGCCTCGGGGGTGGCATCCGGGGTGTCGCCGCCTGCGCCGCCGCCGGTGCATCCGGCGAGGACGAGGAGCGACGCGGCGAGCAGCGGAAGGGCGAGAAGGCGGGAGCGCATTGGCCCAGCGTACGGCGGACCGCGCGCCCTTTCCACGTGCGAAGGCCCCGCTCGCCATGGAGCGGGGCCTTCACTGCGGAGTGGGTCAGCCCACGACGGGGACGACCAGGCCGCCCCAGGTCTCGTTCTCGAAGTCGGCGGTCTCCTGCGAGGTCAGCAGTTCGTAGAGGGCCTCGATGCGGGGGTCGTCGACGAGCTCCGGCCGGGTGGCGAGCACGTTGTAGTACGGGCTGGACTCGCCCTCGAGCAGGATCGCCTGGTCGCCGCTCAGGCCGGCCGGCAGCGCGAACGAGATCGTGACGAACGCGGCATCCACGTCGGGGAGCGCCTGCGGAAGGGTCGCGTTCTCGATCTCGGTGAATTCGAACCCGCGGGGGTTCGCGGTGATCCCGGTGAGGTCGACCACGCCCTCCTCGACCTCGATGAGACCCTCGTCGGCGAGCAGCTGCAGCGCGCGGCCCTCGTTGGTGGGGTCGTTCGGGATCGCGATCGTCGCGCCGTCCTCGAGGTCGTCGAGGCTGTCGACCTTGTCGGAGTAGAACGCGGCGCTCGGCAGGTACGCCTCGCCGACGCTCACGAGGTCGCCGCCCGTCGCCTCGTTGAACGTCTCGAGGAACGTGGAGTTCTGGAACAGGTTCGCGTCGATCGACCCGTCGACGAGAGCCGTGTTCGGCGTGTTGTAGTCGGTGAAGGCGACGAACTCGATCGTGAGGCCGAGGTCGGCGGCGCCGTTCTCGGCGATGTGCTGCAGGATGTCGCCGGCCGGCGTCTGCAGGGCGCCGACCTTGAGCGTGCCGAGACCGTCGGATGCCGCGGCGTCGGTGTCGGCGTCGGAGCCTCCCGCGCAGGCGGTGAGGGCGAGGGCTGCGGCCGCGACGGCGGCGAGCAGGGGGAGACGGTTCTTGCGGAGCATGAGGGGTTCCTCTCGGGCGGAGCGGGTCGAGTCGTCGGGTGGGTCAGGCGGGGTGGGTGGCAGGCACGCGGGTGCGCCGCTGCCGGGTGGGGCTTCTGCGCGCCAGGCGCCGGGCGCCCCATGCGGCCAGGGACTGCAGCGCCATCACGATCGCGAAGATGATGATGATCACGGCGATGATGTGGATCCAGCTGTACTGCTGGTAGCCGTACCGGATGGCGACGTCGCCGAGACCGCCGCCGGCGACGGTGCCGACCATCGCGGAGAAGTTGATGATCGAGGTGACCGTGGTCGACAGGCCCAGCAGCATGGGGGCCGCGGCCTCGGGCAGCAGCACCTTGGTCACCAGCTCCCACCGGCTCGCACCGAGCGACGAGGCGACTTCGAGCATGCCGGGATCGACCTCTTTGATCGCGATCTCGACCATGCGGGCGAAGAACGGGATCGCGACCATCGACAGCGGCACGATCGCCGCGGTCGGGCCGATGAAGGTGCCCACGATCAGGCGCGTGAACGGGATGAGCGCGACCATCAGGATGATGAACGGCACCGAGCGGCCGAAGTTCACGATGAAATCCAGCAGCCGGTTGACGATGACGGCGGTCGTGCGCGAGCCGAACAGCCGCTCGAGAAAGCGGCCCTGCTCGGTGCCGACGAGCACGACGCCGAGGGGCAGACCGACGATGACCGTCACGGCCAGGGCGACGCCCACCATGTAGAGGGTCTGCCCGGTGGCCACCAGCAGTATCTGGAACAGCTGATCGTTCATACGAGCACACCCTCCTGGAGCACCTCGACGAGAAGGTCCTGGCTGCGGAGGTCCGCGATGACGGATGCCGCGGCGGACGCGGGGATCTCGAGCCGGGTGCGGCCGGCCTGCGTGCCGCCGATCTGCTCGATCAGGGCGCCGAGGATCGACACGTCCACATCGTGCTCGCGGGCGAGGCGGGCGATGACGGGGCGGTCGGCGGTGCCGCCGGCGAAGGTGATGTCGATGACGGTGGCATCCGCCGGCACGCTCTGCGGCACGCCGCCGAGCGGGAACAGCTGCGCGGTCAGGCGCGAGCCGGGGGTGCGGATGAGGTCGACCAACCGGCCGCTTTCGACCACGCGGCCCGCCTCGACGAGGGCGGCCGAGTGGCACGCGGCCTTGACCACGTCCATCTCGTGCGTGATGAGCAGCACCGTCAGGCCGAGTTCGGCGTTGATGCGGCGGTAGAGGTCCAGGATCGACGCGGTGGTCTCGGGGTCGAGGGCGCTGGTCGCCTCGTCGGACAGCAGCACGCTGGGGCGGGCCGCGAGGGCCCGGGCGATGCCGACGCGCTGCTGCTGACCGCCGGAGAGTTCGTGCACGGCGGCGTCGCCGCGGTGGCCGAGCCCGACGAGGTCGAGCATCTCCTGCGCGCGGGCGCGGCGCTGGGCGCGGGGCGTGCCGTCGAGCTCGAGGGCCAATTCGACGTTGCCGCGCACCGTGCGGCTGCCGAGCAGGTTGAACCGCTGGAAGACCATGCCGATGCGGCGGCGCGCGGCGCGCAGGTCGGGCTCGCGCAGCGCCGTGAGGTCGGTGTCGTCGACGATGACCCGGCCGCTGTCGGGGCGCTCGAGCAGGTTCACGATGCGGGCGAGCGTGCTCTTTCCCGCACCGCTCTGCCCCACGATGCCGTAGACCTCCCCGGTGGGGATCGTCAGGGAGACGTCCTCGACGGCGGCGAGGTCGCCGAAGCGCTTCGTGACGTGTTCGAGCGCGATCATGCGGACTGTCCCGGCCTTTCCAGAGCCCTGCGCCACACCGATCGGCGGCAAGGGGGCGCGATCGATCAAACCCGCCGGGGCGAGAGTCCGGTAAATCGCGTTACGCCCCGTGTCATCGCGGCCTGCGCCGCCTCCGGCGGGCAGTGCCAACTCGGGGTGTCGACGGCCGCCGGATAGAATGGGGTCTCACCGTCCGTTAACGGGGGAGCAGCCATGCCAGGCATCGTGATCGTCGGCGTCCAGTGGGGAGACGAGGGCAAAGGCAAGGCCACTGACCTCCTC
>NZ_JANJFJ010000413.1:0-3756 GCF_024626565.1 Microbacterium sp. zg.Y909 | reverse complement strand
GCTGTCGGCGAACGTCGGTGGGGGCGGCTACCGTGGCTTCGATGCGACAGAGTGAACCCAGGGCACCCGAGCCCGGCTCCGATGCCGCCTTCGTCCCCGACGCCGCTCAGCGGCAGGTCCTCGCCCTCGCGCCGGAGACGTCGGCGGTGGTGGTCGGTGCGCCCGGGACCGGCAAGACCGCAACGCTCGTGGCGCGCGTGCGGGCGCTCGTCGACGCCGGCGTCGACCCCGACACGATCGTCGTGCTCACCTCGAGCCGCACGGCGGCGACGGCGCTGCGTGACCGCCTGGCACTGGCGGTGGGCCGGGCGACCGCCGGCCCGCTGGCGCGCTCGGTGGCCTCGCTGGCCTTCCAGCTCGTCCGCGCCGCGGCGGTGCACGGCGGCGGCGAGCCCCCGCAGCTGCTCACGGGAGCCGACGAGGACCAGCTGCTCCAGGACCTTCTCGCCGGTGACGCCGAAGACGAGGCCTCGGGAGCGTCCCGCTGGCCGGACTGGCTGCCCGCTCCCATCCGCGGCACGGCGGGGTTCCGCGCCGAGGTGCGCACGTTCCTCGCGGAGTGCACCACCCTCGGGGTCACGCCTGCCCGTCTCGGCGCGTTCGCCCGGCGGCTGGAGCTGCCTGCCTGGGAGTCGCTCGCATCGTTCGCGACGGAGTACGAGCGCGTCCGCGCCGACATGCGCGGGGCGCACCGAGACGCCGCCGGACTCGTGCGCGAAGCCGTCGGCATCCTGCGGACCAGCACGCCCGGCGCGGCGATGCTCGGACCTTTCGCCGCGGTGCGGGTGCTGCTGGTCGACGACGCGCAGGAGCTGACCCTCGGCGGCGTCGAGATGCTCGAGGCATGCCGCACGCACGGCATCGCCGTCATGGCATTCGGCGACCCCGATGTCGGCTCGGGCACGTTCCGCGGCGCGTCACCGCGCAACTTCGCCCGGCTGGCGGCGGCGGCCCCGCCGATCGTGCTCACCGGGGTGCACCGGGGAACCCCGGCGCAGCGGTCGCTGCTGGCGTCGGTGACCGAGCGCATCGGCGCCGTCGGGATCGTCAGTCACCGGGTGCGCCCGGCCGAGCCCGACGATCGGGTCGCGCCGCACGCCTCGGTGCGCGCCTTCACGCTGCGTTCGGCGTCGGAGGAGTTCGACGCCATCGCGCGACTGCTGCGGGAGCGGCACCTGCGCGACGGGGTGCCGTGGGACCGATGCGCCGTCATCGCCCACGACACCCGCCAGGTCTCTGCGCTCGAGGCGGAGCTGGCGGCGCGCGAGGTGCCGGCGCGCGCGAGCGGCCCCGGGCAGGCGCTGGGCGTCTTGCGCCCGGTGCGCGACCTGCTGCGGGTCGTGGAGCTGTCGGCCCGTCCGGCCGAGCAATGGACGGCCGACGACGTCACCGACGTGCTGCTGGGCGTGACCGCAGGCATGGACCCGGTCGAGCTGCGGCGGCTGCGCACGACTCTGCGGCAGACGGAGCTGGCGGCGGGGGGCGAGCGCAGCGGGCACGACCTGCTCGTGTCGGGCATGGCGCGGCCGCTGGAACTGGAGCTCATCGACACGCGAGAAGCCCGCCGGGCGGCCCGGGTGGCCGGCACGCTCGCGCTTCTGGCCGCGCAGCACGCCGCCGGCGCGACCGTGCACGAGATGCTCTGGACGGCCTGGGAACGCTCGGGACTGCAGACCCCGTGGGCCGAGGCCGCGCACGGTCACGGACCCCTGGCGGAGCAGGCGAACCGGGACCTCGACGCGGTGGTCGCGCTCTTCCAGGCTGCGAAGCGGGCCGTCGAACGCGAGGACGGGGCCCCGCCGCTGGCGTTCGTGCGCGGCATCCTCGACAGCGACGTGGCCGAGGACCGCCTCACGGCGCCCCCGCCCGAAGCAAGCGTGCGGGTGCTGACTCCGGCCGGCTCGCTCGGGCTGGAATTCGACACGGTCGTGGTGGCGGGCGTGCAGGACGGCGTGTGGCCGAACACCCGCCTGCGGGGCAGCCTGCTGGAGACCTGGCGACTCGCGGGAGCGGTCGAGGGCGACGACGCCATCGACGTGCTCGACCGGCGGCGGCAGGCGATGCACGACGAGCTGCGCCTGTTCGCACGCGCGGTCTCCCGCGCGACCTCGCAGCTCATCGTCACCGCGGTCGACGACGACGACACCGGGCCCAGCGTGCTGTTCGAGCTTCTGCCCGATCCGCAGCCGGCACCGCGAGAGGCCGAGCATCCACTCACCCTGCGCGGACTCGTCGCCCTGCACCGCCGCGCGCTGACCGACCCCCGCGCACCCGCAGCGTCCCGCGCCGCCGCCGCCGGCCAGCTGGCACTCCTCGCCGATGCCGGCGTCGCTGGCGCTGACCCCGCCCAGTGGTACGGAGTGGCCGGCCCGACCACCACGGCGCCGCTGCGGGATCTCGACCGTGAGGATGTGCGGGTGTCTCCGTCGCGTCTGCAGGCGTTGGAGCAGTGCCAGCTCGACTGGGTCATCGCCGAGCTGGGCGGCGACGCGGGCGGGGCGGTCGCCGGCCTCGGCACCCTGATCCACGCTGCCCTCGAACACGGTGCCGGACTGGATGAGGAAGGTCTCTGGGACATCGTGCAGCAGCGCTGGAAGGAACTCGACTTCGACGCGGCATGGCGCGACCGCGCCGAGCGCACCCGAGCGCGCGACCTCGTGCGGCGCCTGCACCGGTACCTGCGCGACGCCGAGCGTGAGGGCGTGACCCTCGTGAGCGCCGAGCCGCACTTCGAGGTGCCGATTCCGCTTGCCGATGCCGGTGAGCACAAGGCGGTGCTCAGCGGCTACATCGACCGCGTCGAGATCGGGCCCGACGGATCCGTGGTGATCGTGGACCTCAAGACGGGCAAGAGCGAGCCGCAGACGGACAAGGCAGTCGCCGACAACCCCCAGCTGGCGGCATACCAGCTGGCGTTCGAGTCCGGCGCCGTGGCCGCACCCGAAGGCGCGCGCCCGGGTGGGGCGAAGCTGCTGGTGCTGCGGCCCAGCGCGGCATCCAAGGACTACGTCACCCCGCGCCAGCTGCCCTTCGACGACGACACTCGTGCCGCTTTCGTGGCGCGCGTCGTCGCGGCCGTCGACGTCATGCGCGGAACGTCCTTCGTCGCACCCTACGAGGAGCACTGCCGCGACGAGCACTCCTACGGCCTCTGCCGCATCCACACGATCGGCGCGGTGAGCTCATGACCGGTGTCATCTCCGCCCAGGCCATCGCCTCGGCGCTCGGGCAGTTCCCGCCGACGCCGGAGCAGGCCGCCGTCATCGAGTCGCCCCTGCAGCCGGGCCTCGTCGTCGCCGGCGCCGGCAGCGGCAAGACCGAGACGATGGCGGGCCGGGTGGTGTGGCTGGTCGCCAACGGCCTGGTGCGCCGCGATCAGGTGCTGGGACTGACCTTCACCCGCAAGGCCGCCGGCGAGCTGGCCGAGCGCATCCACAAGCGGCTGCAGCGCCTGGCGGAGTTCGAGAGGCGAGGGCTGCTGGCGCACCTGCCGGCTCTTCACGCCGCGGGACGCCTCGATGCCTTCGCCGACGCGCCCAACGACGCCGCGCGGCGGGCCCTTCTCGCGGGCCTCGTCGCCGCCACGGGCGCCGTACCCGACGACGCCGACGACGAGTCGCTGCTGCACCGGCCAACGGTGTCCACGTACAACAGCTTCGCCGACGCGATCGTGCGCGAGCACGCCGTGCGCATCGGCCGCGACGGTCAGGCGGCGGTGCTCAGCGACTCGGCGGCCTGGCTGCTCATGCGACGCGT
>NZ_JANJFJ010000048.1:0-19505 GCF_024626565.1 Microbacterium sp. zg.Y909 | reverse complement strand
CGATCTCGGCGTCGAGTACGACCTGGGGCTTCTGGCTTGTGGCGCCGGAGTCGAGGTAGACGAGCGGCTCGCCGCCCACCGTCTGCCGCAGGATCGGGAAGTCGGCGCGCAGGGCGGCGGCGTCGAGAACCCGGCCGGGCTCGGATGCGATGGAGGCACTCACCCTTCCAGGCTACGCCGCCCAGGCTGCGCCGGGTCCGACGACGGCCCCGAGGATTCGGCGTGAGGCTCAGGCTGCCGCCAGGAACTCCCGCGCCGCGACCACGAGGTTCTCCACCCCTTGCTCGATCGTGGGGTGCAGCACCGGAGCGAAGAACGGCGAGTGGTTCGTGGGGATGTCCTCGTCGATCGTCCCGCCCGCGGCGGCCCCGGCGTAGACCTCGGGGTCCACGCCGCCCCAGAACCAGAACACCAGCGGCGCGCCGCCGTCGCGGGCGAACCACGACACGTCCTCGCTGCCGGTGAACATGCCCGGGTCGATCACGGCGCCCTCGCCGAAGCTGCGCTCGAAGGCGGAGACGAGGCGGGCGGTGGCATCCACGTCGTTGATCGTCGGAGGCAGGGAGTGCTGCACCGCGATGACCGGGGGCTCCTCCGCGCCGGATGCCAGCGCCTCGGCGCGCACGACCCGCTCCACCTTGGCCAGGATGCGCTCGCGCGACGGCTCGTCGGTGTACCGCAGGCTCAGCTCGAGGCGTGCTTCGGCCGGGATGATGTTGTTCTTCAGGCCGGCGTGGATGGAGCCCACCGTGACGACGGCCATCTCGCGCGGGTCGACCTCGCGCGACACGACGGTCTGCAGCCGCATGACGGTGGCGGCGGCCATGACGACGGGGTCGATCGTGGCGTGCGGGCGCGAGCCGTGGCCGCCTCGGCCCAGCAGGGTGACCGTCAGTCCGTCGGATGCCGCCATCTGCGTGCCGCTGCGCACCCCGATGAGCCCGGCGGGGAGCGGGGTGAGGTGCTGGCCGAGCACGATGTCGGGGCGCGGGAAGCGGTCGAGCACGCCGTCGGCGATCATCGCCTGCGAGCCGGCGCCGTACTCCTCGGCGGGCTGGAACACGGCGACGACCGTGCCCGACCAGGCATCCTTCGTCGCGTGCAGCCGCTCGAGGGCCCCGAGCAGCGCGGTGACGTGCATGTCGTGGCCGCAGGCATGCATGACGGGGACGTCCTGCCCGGAAGGGTCGATGCCCCGTGCGGTGCTCGCGTAGGCCAGACCGGTGCGCTCCTCGACGGGAAGGCCGTCCATGTCGGCCCGCAGCCAGACGACGGGGCCATCGCCGTTGCGGATGACGGCCGCGACCCCGGTGCGTCCGATGCCCTCTTCGAACTCGATGCCCAGCTTCTCGAGGTTGCGGGTGACGACCCCGGCGGTGCGGGTCTCCTGGAAGGAAAGCTCCGGGTGACGGTGCAGATCGATGTAGAGGGCTTCGAGGTCGATGCTCATGGCCAGAGCCTACGGGTCCGCGCCTCGGCCGTGCGCGGGGCGCGGCCGAGGCGCTGGCGGGCTCGTCTGCCCGTGACGCGCCGCGTGCGCATGAGCGCGTACGCGTACTGCTCGTGAACCGAGCGTGGAGCCGCGCAGAGACCGCACGACGTGCAGGAGCTGGCAAGGGAACCTGGGGGAGTGAGACCTCCCTAGTCCCCCATCAGGGCACTGATCGCTGAACGCGTGTCTGTGATGACGTGATTCGGGATGCCCGATCGCAGGATGGCGCCGAGTGCTCCCTCCTTGCCCGGTCCGCCGCCGACGGCCACGCGCATGTCGACGGCGCGAAGCTGCTCCTCCGAGATGCCGATGATTCGGTTGCGGAGGGAGTGCACGGAATTGCCCTGGTCGTCGAGCAAGACAGTGCCGATCTCCGCGACGACCCCCTGCGCGACCAGAGTCTCCATTTCTCCCAGATCCGCGAGCTGCTGGGCGAGGAGAGATGAACTTGGCCACCCGCCGATCGTCAAGAAGACTTTCGTCAGGTGGTCGAAGCGCCGAATCGTGCGCTGATGCGACGGATGCTTGACGATCAATGCCTGCTCCGCCTGCTCCACGACGATCGGGGTGTACAAGGGGTAGGACGCGCCGCCGCTGGCACGCGCGATGTTCACGATCGCCTCCACGCCGTCCTCGAGTCGGGGCGCACCGACTCCTGTGATCTGCACGACGTCCATCCAGGGAAGCTGCGTCACCCGTCGGGACAGAGCCACCATCGTGCGTCCGGGCGCGAGCCCGATCAGGTCATCGTCATTGGCGTGCTCCTGGAGGAACCCGGCAGCGACGCCGGCGATGGCATCGCGGATGTCCTCTTCCCTGCGCGACGCACACGAGACGACGACGGCTGATCGCATACCGAAGCGGCGGGCCAGCCGCTGCGACAAGTCGACGTCCACGGGCTCCTGCGTGCTCGCTCTGACCTCGACGAGACCGATCTCGCGGGCTTTCTTCACCATTCGCGACGCGGCGAATCGGGAGACGCCGACCTCTTCTGCGATGTCGTTGAGTGCGCGCCCGTGGGCGAGGCTCTGCATGGCGACGTACGTATAGAGAATGCGCTGATCGAGGCTTAGCGGGGCGCTCATATGAGCAGGCTACCGCGACATATGAGCGTACCCAGGATGCTGTTACCGCGCGGAGGCAGCGCGGATGACGACCAAAGGAGGACACGTCATGGATCACTACGGCAAAGTCGCCACACGCCCCCATCGAGTTGCGGGCGTGGGCGTTCTGGCGACCATCACGGTGCTCGCCGGCTGCGCGGCGGGCGGGGGAACAACGGCGGGACCCGACACCGAGATCGATGAGTTCGATTGGCGGAACTTCGAGGGCACAGAACTCAATCTGCTCATGAGCGAGCATCCGTTTTCCAACGCGATCTCCGAATACATACCGGAGTTCGAAGAACTCACGGGGGTTTCGGTCAACCTCGAGACGCTGACTGAGACCGACTACATGGTCAAGCTCCTCACTGAACTGCAGTCGGGATCGGGAAGCTACGACGCATTCATGACTTCTCAGCCGATGAACTACCAGTACGCGGCGGCCGGATGGATCGAGGACCTCCTGCCGTGGGTCGAGGATGAGACGCGGACGGCGCCCGACTGGGACTTCGATGACTTCTATCCCGCATTGATCGAATCGCTTCGCTGGGACAAAACCGAATATTCTGGGGCAGGACAGGGAGGGCTCTGGGCTCTGCCCGTCAATGAAGAGGGCTACGCGCTTTTCTACCGGCAGGACATCCTCGAGGCGAACGGTATCGCCGTGCCCCAGACCGTGGATGAGCTGATAGCGGCGGCCGAACAGCTCGACGGGACAGAGTTCGACGGGCGTCAGATCTCCGGCTTCGTCAGCAGAGGTGACAAGACGTACCCCACCCTCAACCCCTTCAGTACTTTCCTCATGGCGTACGGAGGGACGGACATCGTCGACGGCAAGGCGGCGGTCAACTCTCCCGAATCCGTCGCGGCGGCTGAGAAGTGGGTGGAGATCATGCAGTACGCGCCGGACGCCGCCAGCACCTACACGTGGTACGAAGCGCAGCAGGATTTCATCGCCGGCAACGCCGCGTTCTATATCGATGCCGACCATATGGCCCCGGACTTCGAGAAGAGCGCGATCGCGGGGACCGTCGGCTACGCGCTGCCGCCGGAGGGTCCGGCCGGTCGCGGTTCGAGCATGTGGGTGTGGTCACTGGGCATGAACGCGGCCTCCGATAACAAGGATGCAGCGTGGCAGTTCCTCCAATGGGCATCCTCGAAGGAGACGCTCACCTCCGCGATTGCGAACGGGAACATGAACCCCACGCGGATTTCTGTGGCAGAAAGCCCCGAGATGGCTGAAGCAACGGCGGAATGGGGGAACTACAACCAGGTGTGGCAGGAGATCCTCGCGGATTACGCCAGCTGGGCATACACGCCGGCGGCGACATGGCCGCAGGCGGGCGACATCTGGACGATCGAGATCCAAGCTGCGGTCTTGGGGCAGAAGTCCGTCAAGGAGGCGATGGACGACGCAGCGGCGCAGATCGATCAGCTGATCGCTGAGTGATCGCCGACGCCGCCGGTGGGTTGGACCGACCCACCGGCGGCTCGTTCCCGGGATTGGAAGATGAAACACAAGCCTTATTTGCCCTATCTGCTCGCCCTCCCCGGTATCGCCCTTCTGCTGGCGATCCTCTACCCGTTCCTGACCGGTGTGTACTGGTCGTTCACCTCATACCGTCTGACCCGCGGCGGCCCGGAGTTCAACTGGGGGAGGAACTACCTCACCCTCTTCTCCACGGGAACAGGCTGGAACGCCGTAGGGGTCACCCTGGTGTACGCCGTGACGGTCGTCGTCGTGGAAGTCGTGATCGGAATCCTCCTCGCTCTCGCGCTCAACCACGGGAAGTACGGCAACGTCTTCCGCATCATCATCGTCCTCCCGCTGCTGATGCCACCGGTGATCGCAGCCCTGATGTGGAAGGTGATGCTGACGGAGAACGGAGTGGTCAACTGGGTGCTCCGCGAGTTCGGGGGGCAAGGGCTGCTCTGGTTCAACGGACCAGACACCGCTCTTCTGACGGTCATGCTCGTCGACGTCTGGCTGTACACCCCGTTCGTGGTGCTCCTGATGCAGGCTGCGCTCCGGAGCGTCCCCACAGAACTCAGGGAGGCCTCCGCCGTTGACGGTGCGGGTGCGGTGCGACACTTCTTCTCCATCACGTTGCCGCTGACCGTCCCGGTCCTCGTGATCGTCATGGCGTTCCGAGGGATCGACTCCCTCAAGATGTTCGACGTCATCTACACCACCACCAAGGGCGGGCCTGTGGACGCCACGACGAATCTGCATGTTCTCGCGTACTTGGAGGGAATCCGCAACCTGAACTTCGGCGCCGCGATGGCGGCGTTGGTGATTCTCTGGGTGCTTTGTTACGCGATGTCCTACGTCCTCTTGAAAGCGCGCCGAAGGGACATGGCAGCATGACTGCTCTCGAGCCAAAAACGATGACCATTCCCTATCGGGGACAGAGTCCACGCAAGTCGCGGCGCGCGTCAGGGCATTTTTTCGTCGTGGCAGGTTTGACGCTCTGGTCCGCCTTCACGCTGGCGCCGATCATCTGGATCCTGATGATGTCGTTCAAGACGCCGGACCAGATCATCTCCAATCCGCCACAGTTCGTCTTCGCCCCCACACTCGACAACTACATCGAGGTCTTCAGTGGTCCTGAATTCCTGAGACCCTTCATGAACTCGCTGATCGTTACCGGGGGATCGCTGCTTTTGACCCTCATCGTAGGGCTGCCTACGGCTTATGCGTTGGCCAGGTTCACATTTCGAGGGCGTGAGAACATTGCGTTCGGCGTTCTCTCTCTGCGCTTCGCACCTGAGCTACTGATCATCCTTCCGCTGTATCTCATCTTCCAGAACACCGGTCTTTCGGATTCCTATCTTGGTTTGATCCTCGCTTATCAGCTGGTGACCCTGCCGATGCTCGTCTGGATGCTCCGCTCGTTCATCGAGGACCTGCCGAACGAACTGGAGGAAGCGGTCGCCGTCGACGGTGGGACACGCTGGACCGCGTTTCGCCACGTTCTGTTCCGTCTGATCGCGCCGGGACTGGCTGCGAGCCTGATGCTGTCCTTCGTGTGGGCGTGGAACAACTACACGCTCCCTCTGGTCCTGTCCGGAAGGAACACTCAGACCGTGACGACGGGGCTTCAGCAGTACATCGGTTACCAGTCGATCGAGTGGGGTCCGATGTCGGCCGCCACCATGATCTCGATCATCCCTGGAGTGCTCCTCGCGGTGTTCTCTTTGCGATGGATCGTGGGCGGTCTGACCGCGGGAACCGTCAAAGGCTGAAGGCCCTGAAAGAGAAAGCAGAAAACATGTCATTTACATACCCCGGGTCGATGCGTGCAAGCGTACTCACGGCGCCGAAACAGATCGAAATGCGAGAGGTCGACGTCCCGGAGTTGGAGCCCAACCAGGTTCTCGTCCGAGTCGAGGCCGTGGGTGTGTGCGGGTCAGACACACACTTCTACGAGACCGGGAAGATCGGCGACATCATCGTGAGAGGAGACGTGGTCCTCGGGCATGAGTCGGCAGGCACCATCGTCGCCGTCGGCCGAGATGTTCCACCCGCTCGCGTCGGCGCGCGGGTAGCCGTCGAGCCGCAGACGGTCTGCCGTCGGTGCGAATACTGCAAACGGGGTGAGTACCATCTCTGCCGCCAGGTCGAGTTCTACGGAGCATGGCCCATTGACGGCTCGTTCGCCGAGTACGAAGTGATCGACGACGACTTCGCGCACACGATCCCGCACCACATGTCGTTCGAGCATGCTGCGATGGCTGAGCCGGTCTCCGTAGCCGTGCACGCCGTGCGCAAGGCGGGAGTCACGGCATCGTCACGGGTTTTGATCACTGGTGCCGGACCCATCGGCATCCTCATCGGGCAGGTTGCCCGGGTCTTCGGTGCGAGTGAGATCGTCGTCAGCGATCCGATTGCGAATCGCCGTGAGTTCGCACTTGGCCACGGTGCGACGTCGGTTCTGGACCCCTCGAGCGCCGACTTCGCGGCCTTCGACCAACACTTCGACATCTACATCGATGCATCCGGGAACGCGGGTGCGATCATCGCGTCCATCCCCACGCTGCGTCCGGGTGGGCGAGCGGTTCTCGTTGGGATGGGAGGGGACCATCTCGAGATCCCGGTCGCGATGATCCAGCACCGCGAGATCACCCTGACCGGCACGTTCCGTTACGTGAACACCTGGCCGACGGCCATCGAACTGATCGCGTCGGGCGCGGTGTCGGTCGATGCTCTGATCACTGGACGCTACGGGCTGCGCGACGTCGAGAGCGCGCTCATGATGAGCAAGACCGACCCCGCGGCGATCAAGTCGATGGTCCTCCCAGCCCTGGTGACGGGAGATTGAGCGCCCGCCTCGGTGCTCGATCCCAACGGATGAACCTGATCGCGAGGCTCGTCAACGGCCAAGAAATCGATGTAGCGGGGTTCCTCTTCGACATGGATGGGACCCTCTTGGATTCGATCGCTTCAATCGAAGATGCGTGGGCGGCGTGGGCGGCGGAATGGGGCGTCGACCCGTCCCCTCCGCTACCGCACGGAGTAACGGCCGCATCGCTCATCGCGCATCTCGGGGTACCGGCTGAGCGTCGCGCCGCCGCGCAGCGGAGCTTGGCCCAGATCGAGGCGCGACCCGGGCAGCGTATCGCGCTCAAGCAAGGCGCGGGGGATCTGCTGGAAGCAGTACCTCGTGAGCGGTGGGGTATCGTCACCTCCGCCGCGCGCAGCGTGGCGCATGCGCGCCTCACCGCAGCGGGAATCCGACCTCCCCACGTACTGGTGACGGGGGACGATGTCGACGCAGGCAAGCCCGCTCCCGATCCTTTCTCCCTCGGTATGGCCCGGCTTTCTCCACCGGGCACTCCCGAGGGACCCATCGTCGCGGTGGAGGACACGGTCGTGGGCGCGGAGTCCGCTCGTGCCGCAGGATGCCTGGTGGTCGCGGTGGAAGGCACCGCGACCGACCGTGAGCTCACGGCTACCGCCCATGTCGTGGTCGCGTCGCTGGCGTGCCTCGTCGCGAGGGTTCGCGGAGGTGGGCTGCGCGTCAGCATCGAGCGGCCTCCGGCAGGCGGGTCTCGCGTCGCGGGGGCGTTACCGGAGCGTTGATGCCGACTTCGTCGTCGTCACGATTCGCGCCTCGGCGGCCTGGTGGACGTCCGGACCACCAGATCGAAGGGCAGCGGATCGAGCCCGGCCGGCCCGGTCTCAGGCGTGGTGGGGGGCGCTGGTTCGTCGAGTGCGGCCAGCACCTCCCTCGCCGCACGCAGTCCCTGGTCGTGCGGGAACTGGTCGACCGTGGTCAGCCCGAAGAACCCGCTGAGCTCGTGGCCGTCGACCCCGACCACGGACAGCTCGCCGGGCACCGATAGCCCGAGGTCGCGCGCGGCGATGAGGGCGCCGAAGGCCATCTCGTCCGAGGCCGCGAAGATCGCGGTGGGCGGGGCGTCGCCGGTCAGCAGCCGCATGGCCGCCGCATGACCGCCCTCGATGGTGAAGTCGCCGTGCTCGTGGCGGGCGGAGGTGCGGGGGATGCCGGCGGCATCCAGTGCCTGCTCGAACCCCCGCCGCCGCAGCGAGGGGATGTGCTCCCGCTCGGTGCCGTCGTCGACGTCGTGCAGGATGCCGATGTGCGCCAGTTCCCGATGTCCCAGGTCGGTGAGATGCGCCGTGGCGAGCTTCGCGACGGCGATGTCGTCGACCGCCAGGCTGGGAAGCTGGCGGTGCTCCGCACCCAGGGCCACGACGGGCATGCCGAGTGCGGCGAGGCGGTCGGCCTCGGCGGTGTCCAGCGACATCGCGATGGCGATCACGCCGTCCACGCGGCGGCGGCGCAGGAACGTCTCGAAGACCACGGCGCGCTCCGTCGGATCCTCGGTCAGCGCGTAGAGGGTGATGTCGTAACCGGCGCTCTGCAGGCCCGACGCGATGCCGGCGAGCACCGTGGAGAAGTACCACCGGTCGACCACCGGCAGCAGCACGCCGATGTTGCGAGCGCGGCCCGACGCCAGGCTCGACGCGGGCGCCGAGACGACGTAGCCGAGCGCCGCGGCGGTGTCGAGCACGCGCGAGCGGGTGCCGGCCGAAACCTGCCCCCGCCCGCTCAGCGCGCGCGACACCGTCGCGGTGGAGACCCCCGCCGCGCGTGCCACCTCATCGATGCTCACCATGGCGTGGGGTCTCCTGTCGCGCCGATCAGGCCGTGCGCAGCCACACGGTGACGTCGGCAGGCAGCATGCCGTCGGTCACCGGCTCGCTCGCGACCAGCAGGTCGCCGGCGGGCAGTGCCACCGGCTCGGAGCCGATGTTCGAGACCACGGTCACGTCGCCGTTGGTGAAGGCCAGCACGTCGTCGCCGAAGCCGTCGATCCAGCGCAGCGTGCCCGCACCCAGCGCGTGTGCACGGCGCTCGGCGAGCAGGCTGCGGTACAGCGACAGGGTCGAATCGGCGTCGCCGACCTGCCGGTCGCGGGCGAGGGTCGCCCACTCCGCCGGCTGCGGCAGCCACGACTGGCCGGTGGGGCTGAAGCCGTACGCGGGGGCGTCGGCGTCCCACGGAATCGGCACGCGGCATCCGTCGCGGCCGTATCGCTCGCCCTCGGTGCGGAACCACGTCGGGTCCTGGCGGGCGTCGCCGGGCAGGTCGATGACCTCGGGGAGCCCGAGCTCCTCACCCTGGTAGATGTAGGCCGACCCGGGAAGGGCGAGCATGACGGCGGATGCCGCGCGCGCACGGCGCAGGCCGAGGACCGGCTCGGGCTTGCCGGGGGAGTCCGGGCCGATGCCGTGACCCTGGGGGTTCTCCGCCGTCAGCGCCAGCCGCGAGGCGTGCCGCACCACGTCGTGGTTGGACAGCACCCAGGTGCTGGGGGCGCCCACGGCGGGGTAGGCGCGCAGCGACTCGTCGATGACCGCGCGCAGCTCGGCGGCGTTCCACGGGGTCTCGAGGTAGGCGAAGTTGAACGCCTGGTGCATCTCGTCGGGACGCACCCACTTGGCGGTCATGTCCACCGTCGGCAGCCACGCCTCGGCGCAGAGCGCCCGGTCGCCGTCGTACTCGGCGAGCACGCGGTTCCAGTCGCGGTAGATGTCGTGCACGCCCTCCTGGCCCCAGTACGGCACATCGGCCTCTTCGCCGCCCATCGAGCCGGCGTGCGGGTCGGGGGTGTAGTCGGGCAGGCCGGGCGCCTTGACCAGGCCGTGGGCCACGTCGACGCGGAAGCCGTCCACGCCGCGGTCGAGCCAGAAGCGCAGGATGCGGCGGAACTCCTCGTGCACGACGGGGTTGGACCAGTCGAAGTCCGGCTGCGACGAGTCGAACAGGTGCAGGTACCACTGGCCGGGGGTGCCGTCGGGCTCGGTCACCCGGGTCCATGCGGGACCGCCGAAGACCGACTCCCAATTGTTCGGGGGCAGCTCGCCGTTCTCACCCTTGCCGTCGCGGAAGATGTAGCGCGCGCGCTCGGGGCTGCCGGGCGCTGCGGCCAGAGCCTGCTGGAACCACACGTGCTGGTCGGACGAGTGGTTCGGCACCAGGTCGGCGATGATGCGGATGCCACGCGAGTGCGCGGCCTCGATGAGGTCGTCGAAGTCGGCGAGCGTGCCGAAGAGCGGGTCGACGTCGCAGTAGTCGGAGACGTCGTAACCGGCATCCTTCTGCGGGGAACGCTGGAAAGGGCTCAGCCAGATCGCGTCGACCCCGAGGGTCTTCAGGTCGTCGATGTGGGAGGTCACACCGGGCAGGTCGCCCACGCCGTCGCCCGAGGCGTCGGCGAACGAGCGGGGGTAGATCTGGTAGATGACGGCGGTGCGCCACCACTGGGAGCCGGGACGGGAATCCGCAGCGGCGGTGCCGGGGAGGGTGTCGGGAAGTGTCATGCCACCATGGTACTGCAAGCGCTTGCAGTGGGCACGGGCGGGCGGGCGTTCCCAGGGAGCTTCGGAGCGCCGCGCGTAGAATCGGCCGGTGACCCCCGAACCCGCCGCCCTCGCGCGCGCCGACTCGCTCATCCGCACGATCCCCGACTATCCCGAGCAGGGTGTGCTGTTCCGCGACGTCACCCCGCTGCTGGCGGATGCCGCCGCCCTCCGCAGCGTCGTCGACGCGATGATCGCCCCCTTCGAGGGCCGGTTCGACGTCGTGGCGGGGATCGAGGCGCGCGGGTTCCTGCTCGCGGGAGCCATGGCCACCGTCGCGGGCGTGGGTCTCGTGCCGATCCGCAAGGCCGGAAAGCTCCCGCGTCCGGCGGCGTCGGTGGCGTACTCGCTGGAGTACGGCACGGCGGCCATCGAGGTGCACGACGACATCGCCGAGGGCACCCGCGTGCTGCTGGTCGACGACGTGCTCGCCACAGGCGGCACCCTGGTGGCCGCGCACGAGCTGATGGGCGCCATCGGCGCAGTGGTCATCGGGACGTCGGTGCTCATGGAGCTCCCCGGCCTCGGCGGTCGCGAGACCGTGGGCGACGTCTACTCGGTCTTCACCGCCTGAGGCGAGCGGCCGGACCGCACGCCGCTCAGGTGCGCACGACGACGTTGAGCGGCTCCTCGCCGGCGATCATGCGCTCCATCTGCCGACGGACGAGTGCGGCGATGCGCGGGCGCATGGCGCTCGAGGCGCCGCCCACGTGCGGGCTGATCAGCACGCCGGGCGTCGCCCACAGGGGGTGGCCCTCGGGGAGCGGCTCCGGGTCGACGACGTCCAGTGCCGCCCGCAGCCGGCCCGACGAGGTCTCGGCCACGAGGGCGTCGGTGTCGATGAGGGAGCCGCGGCCCACGTTGACGACGAGGGCGCCGTCGGGCAGCAGCGCGAGGGTGTCCGCATCGAGGATGCCGCGGGTCTCCTCCCCGCCCGGCAGCGTCAGCACGACGATCTCCGCTTCGGGGAGCAGGGCGCCCAGCTCATCGATGCCGTGCACCTGCATGCCGTCCTCTTCGCGAGCGCTGCGGGCCACGACGGTCAGGTCGACTTCGAAGGGCAGCAGCCGTGCGGCGGTGGCCTTGCCCACGCCGCCGTAGCCGATCAGCAGCACCCGGCGGTCGGCCAGGCTCTGGGTGAACTGCGGCTTCCAGACCCCGTCGCGGGTGTCGACGGCGAAGTCGTCGATGCGGCGCTGGGCGGCGAGGATCAGTCCGACGGTGAGCTCGGCCGTCGAGGTCTCGTGCACGCTCGCGGCGTTGGCGAAGACGAGGCCCTTCGGCAGCTTCTCGGCGACGCCTTCGTAGCCGATGGACTGCCCCTGCACGAGCCGCGGGGTGACCGCGGCCAGCAGCTCGTACGGGGTGTCGCCGTTCATGTACGGCGGAACGACGATGTCGATGTGATCGCGGGGCGCGTCGCCCGACAGATCCCACAGGACAATCTCGGCGCCGTCGGTCGCCGGGGTGAGGTCCTCCGCGAGCTGCTCGGACGGAACGCTGACGAGAAGGGGAGGAATGCCGGTGGTCATGCTCCGACGATAGTCACCCCTGGGGTGCGCGGGCCCGGATGATCAGGCTGCGGCGCCCACCACCGCGGCGACGGCCGAGGTGAAGAACGGCAGGCCGTCCACCCCCGAGCGCATGGCCTGGGGCGTGCCGGGGCCGAAGCCGGGCTCGACGGCGTGCTCGGGATGCGGCATCAGTCCGAGGACATTGCCGCGCTCGTTGGTGATGCCCGCGATGTCGCGGAGCGATCCGTTGGGGTTCACCCCGAGGTAGCGCAGCGCCACCAGGCCCTCGCCCTCGAGGCGGTCGAGCTCGGACTCCGCGGCGACGTAGCCGCCGTCGGCGTTCTTCAGCGGGATGACGATCTCCTGGCCGGAGGCGAAGTCGCTCGTCCACGCGGTGTCGTTGTTCTCCACGCGCAGCCGCTGGTCGCGGCGGATGAACTGCTGATGGGCGTTGCGGATCAGGCCGCCGGGCAGCAGGTGCGCCTCGACGAGCATCTGGAACCCGTTGCAGATGCCGAGCACGGGCATGCCGCGCTTCGCGGCATCCTTCACCTCGGCCATGATCGGCGCGAGCGCCGCGATGGCGCCGGCGCGCAGGTAGTCGCCGTAGCTGAAGCCGCCGGGCAGCACGAGGGCGTCCACGCCCTCGAGGTCGTGCGAGCCGTGCCAGAGGGCGACCGGCTCCCCGCCGGCGATCTGGATGGCGCGGCGGGCGTCGCCGTCGTCGAGCGAGCCGGGAAAGGTGATGACCCCGACGCGCACCGTCATTCGACGACCTCGATGCCGACCACGTCCTCGATCACCGAGTTGGAGAGCACCTCGTCCGCGATGCGGCGGGCGGCGGCGAGCGTCTCGTCGGTGACCTCGCCCTCGACGGTCAGCTCGAAGCGCTTGCCGATGCGGACGTCACCGAACCCCGTGACGCCGAGGCGCGTGAGAGCGCCGGCCACGGCCTTTCCCTGCGGATCCAGCAGCTCGGCCTTGGGCATGACGTCGACGACGATGGTGGGCATGTGGGGGCTCCGGATGTCGCGGGAAGGGTGCCCGCCCAGTCTATGGGCGCCCGCGTGATCGCTGCTCCTGCGCGGCATCACCCTGCGCGCCACAGGTCGTTATCGAACCGTGACTGATTTGTGGAGAACGTTGCTTTGCGTTCGTGGGAGCGATCCCATACGGTGATCAGCAACTGGTGAGAGCGCTCCCACCCGAAGGGGGCCGACGACCGGGGTCCCGCACGAACCACCACCACAAAGGAGTGACACGTGAAAACACGCGCACTGCGACGCACCACCGCCCTGCTGGCCGGCGTCGCGACCACAGCAATCGTCCTCGCCGGCTGTGCCGGAGGCGGCGACGCCGCGTCGAACGACGGCGATGGCGACGCCACCGACACCCTGACGCTCGCGACGTTCAACGACATGGGCTACTCGGACGAGCTTCTCGCGGAGTTCACCGAGGAGACCGGCATCAAGGTCGTCCACAACAAGGCGGCGACGTCCAACGACGCACGCGCGAACTTCTTCCAGAAGCTCGGCAAGGGCGGGCTCGCCGACGTCGAGGCCGTCGAGGTGGACTGGTTCACCGAGATGATGAAGTACTCCGACCTCGTCGTGCCCGTGCCCGACGACCTGAAGGGCCGCTGGCTCGACTGGAAGGAGGCCGCCGCGACCGACGCCGACGGCAACCTCGTGGCCTACGGCACCGACATGGGCCCGCAGAGCATCTGCTACCGCGCCGACCTGTTCGAGGCGGCGGGGCTCCCCACCGACCGTGAAGAGGTCGCCGAGCTGTTCCCGACCTGGGATGCGTTCTTCCAGGTGGGTTCGGACTACGTCGAGAAGACGGGCACCCCGTTCATCGACTCGGCCAACTCGCTGCTGCAGGGCTTCGTCAACCAGCTCGAGCTCGCCTACGAGGACCCGGACGGCACGATCATCGCCGCCGAGAACCCCGACATCCGCGCCGCCTACGACCAGGTCGTCGACAATGGTCTGCCCATCTCGGCCTTCGCCGGCCAGTGGAGCGACGACTGGTACGCGGCCATGGCCGGTGGCGAGTTCGCCGCCATGCTGTGCCCGCCGTGGATGCACGGCATCATCGCCGGTGAGGCACCCGAGGTCGAGGGCTGGGACATCGCCAACGCCTTCCCCGAGGGTGGCGGCAACTGGGGCGGCTCGTACCTCGTCGTCCCCGCCGACGGCAAGAACACCGAGGCTGCCCAGAAGCTCGCCGACTGGCTGACCGCTCCGGAGAACCAGATCAAGGCCTTCGAGAACGCCGGCACCTTCCCGAGCCAGATCGAGGCGCAGGACAGCGACGCGATCACCTCGTACACCAACGAGTACTTCAACGGCGCCCCCACCGGGCAGATCGGCATCGACCGCGCCAACGCGATCGAGGTGTCGACCTTCAAGGGTGAGAAGTACTTCCAGTACCACGACGCCCTGCAGAACGCGATCACCCGTGTCTTCGACGGTCTCGAAGACAAGGAAACCGCCTGGAACACCTGGCTGACGGAGATCAGCAGCTTCTGATCCCGGCATCAGCCCATTGATCCACGGGGTGCGGGTCGCATCGTGACCCGCACCCCGTGATCATCCGAAGAAGAAAGGCGATCGTGACCGCTACCGAATCCCGCCCGCAGACGCGTGCTGCCGATGCGCCGCCGCCTGCGCGCCAGCCGCGGGTCCTCTCCTTCTCGCACCGCCTGAGCCGGTGGGATCTGAAGGTCTCGCCCTACCTGTACATCTCGCCGTTCTTCATCATGTTCGCGATCGTGGGTCTCTTCCCCATCGCGTACACCGCCGTCATCTCGTTCATGGATTGGGACCTCGTCCGCAACTCCGGCGAGTTCGTCGGCTTCGACCAGTACGTCTGGATCCTCACGCAGCCGCACTTCTGGACCGCGCTGCGCAACACCTTCAGCATCTTCGTGCTCTCCAGCGTCCCGCAGCTGCTGCTGGCGATCTTCATCGCCTCCGTGCTGGACCGCAACATCCGCGCCAAGACCTTCTGGCGCATGAGCGTGCTGGTGCCCTACGTCGTCGCCCCCGTCGCGGTGGGCCTCATCTTCAACGCGATGTTCGCCGACAAGTCCGGCCTCATCAACAGCTGGCTGCAGCTGATTGGCATCTCCGCCATCCCCTGGCACGTCGAGCCCTTCTGGAGCCACGTCGCGATCGCCACGATGGTCAACTACCGCTGGGTCGGCTACAACACGCTCATCCTGCTGGCCGCCATGCAGGCCGTGAACCGGGACTTCTACGAGGCCGCGACCGTCGACGGCGCAGGCCCCATCCGGCAGTTCTTCAGCATCACGATGCCGTCGCTCAAGCCGACGCTCATCTTCGTGATCATCACCTCGACCATCGGCGGTCTGCAGATCTTCGACGAGCCCCGGGTGTTCGACCAGTTCGGTCGCGGCGGCTCGGCCCAGCAGTGGCTGACGATCACGCTCTACCTCTACGACATCGGCTGGGGGCAGTGGAACTTCGGCCGCGCCGCAGCGATGGCCTGGATTCTGTTCATCATCATCCTGGGCATCGGCCTGATCAACCTCCTCATCACCCGCACGCTCGTGCGAGATGAAGGATTGCGGTCCGAACTCAGCAAACGCCAGCAGAAACAGGTCGTACGTGCGGCCAAGAAGCAGGTCAAGGAGTCCCAGCGATGAGCATCGGCACGCCTCCACCCCTCGCGATCGTCGAAGAGGGCATCCCGAACGCCGCCGCGCGACGCCGCGGGGCCAAGACCATCCGCATCCGCGGCTCCCGCCCCGGGTTCTGGGTCTACGGCACGCTCGGCGCCGTCTTCCTCTCGGCCGTCTTCCCGCTGTACTGGTCGTTCGTCATCGGCTCGGGCGACGCCACCACGCTGCGCGGCGCCTTCCCGTGGGTGCCGCTGGGCAACTTCATCGAGAACGCCACCGCGGTGCTGAACAACCCCGCCGTGAACTTCTGGCCGGCGCTGTGGAACTCGATCTACAGCTCGTTCCTCATCGCCGCCGCCGTCGTGATCACCTCGACGCTGGCCGGCTGGGCATTCGCGAAGCTGCGCTTCCTCGGCGGACCGGGGCTGCTGGTGTTCGTCGTGGCCACGATGGCCGTGCCGCAGCAGCTGGGCGTGGTGCCGCTGTACATCCTGTTCTCCGACCTCGGCTGGACCGGACAGATCGGCGCCATCATCATCCCCGCCCTCACGAGTGCCTTCGGGGTGTTCTGGATGACCCAGTACCTGCGTCAGGCGGTGCCCGACGAGCTGATCGAGGCAGCGCGTGTCGACGGTGCGTCCATGATCCGCACCTTCTGGACGGTGGGCGTGACCGCGGCCCGCCCCGCCGCAGCCATGCTGTTCCTGTTCACCTTCGTGGGGTCCTGGAACAACTTCTTCTGGCCGTTCATCGTGCTCGACCGGCAGAACCCCACCCTCCCGGTGGCACTGTCGCTGCTGCAGTCGAACTACTTCGTCGACTACTCCGTCGTGCTCGCCGGTGTGGTGCTCGCCACGATCCCGCTGCTGCTGCTGTTCATCTTCGCGGGCAAGCAGCTTGTCAGTGGCATCATGGCCGGCGCCGTCAAGGGCTGATGACATGAGCACGATCGCACGAGAGGAGTCCGCCCGCGTGGCGAACACCCGACCCTTCCCCACCGACTTCCTGTTCGGCGCGGCCACCGCCGCCTACCAGATCGAGGGCGCCGCCCACGAAGACGGGCGGCGGGACTCCATCTGGGATGCCTTCTCCCGCGTTCCCGGCGCCGTCATCAACGCCGACAACGGCGACGTCGCCTGCGACCACTACCACCGCTACCGCGACGACGTCGCGCTGATGAAGCGCATGGGCCTGCAGACCTACCGGTTCTCGACGTCCTGGTCGCGGGTACGGCCCGACGGCGGAGCGCTCAACCCGGCAGGAGTCGACTTCTACAAGCGGCTGGTGGACGAGCTGCTCGACGCCGGCATTCTTCCCTGGCTGACGCTGTACCACTGGGATCTTCCTCAGACGCTGCAGGAGCGGGGCGGCTGGACGAACCGCGACACCGCGGACCTCTTCACCGAGTACGCGCTCGACATGCACGACGCCCTCGGTGACCGCGTGCAGGCGTGGACGACGCTCAACGAGCCCTGGTGCTCGTCGTTCCTCAGCTACACCGCGGGCCTTCACGCGCCTGGGCATCAGAGCGTGCGCGAGGGCGTGCTCGCCGCGCACCACCTGCTGCTCGGACACGGCCAGGCCGTGCAGGAGCTGCGCCGCCGCGACCCCGCCCTGAAGCTGGGCCTGACGCTGAACCTGACGGTGGCGGATGCCGTGGACCCGGCGGATGCCGCCGACCGCGACGCCGCCCGCCGCATCGACGGCCAATTCAACCGCTGGTTCCTCGACCCGATCTTCCGGGCGGAGTACCCGGCGGACACCGTCGAGGACATCCGCCGGGTGGATGCCGAAGCCATCGCCGCGCTCGAGGCCGCCACCCGTCCCGGGGACCTCGAGACCATCGCCACCCCCATCGACACCCTCGGCGTGAACTACTACCACGGCGAGTATGTGGGCGGACGTCCGCCGGCCGTCCCGGTCGACGGTGGCGACGCGCCCACCGAGCGGCAGGGATCCTCGCCGTTCCCCTCGCACGACGGCATCCACTGGCACGACCGCGGGCTCGCCCGCACATCGATGCACTGGGAGGTGCAGCCCGAAGGGCTGACCCGCCTGCTGCAGCGGGTGCAGGACGACTACACCGGCCCGCTCGGCATGCCGCTGTACGTCACCGAGAACGGCGCGGCCTACGACGACGTCGAGGTGGTCGAGGACGGCGAGACGCGGGTGCACGATGCGGACCGCGTCGAGTTCGTGCGCGGGCACCTGGGGGCGATCCTCGATGCGCGGGATGCCGGCGTGGATGTGCGCGGCTACTTCTACTGGTCGCTGCTGGACAACTACGAGTGGGCCTGGGGCTACGAGAAGCGGTTCGGGATCGTTCGCGTGGACTACGCCACGCAGGTGCGAACTGTGAAGGACAGCGGCCGCGAGTACAGTCGGATCATCGCGGAGCGGGCGCTCGACGTCCCGCCCGCGGGTTAGCGGCGACGTCATCAGGAGACGCATGAACACGGATTCGATGCGCGGTGCGGTGACCATCGAGGAGGTCGCAGCCGCTGCGGGAGTCTCGCGGTCGACCGTCTCGCGCGTGGTGAACGGATCGACCGCGGTCAGCCCGTCGGCGCTCGAGGCGGTGAACCGCGCCATCGCCGAGCTGAACTACGTGCCCAACCGGGCGGCACGGTCGCTGGCGAGCAGGCAGACGCTCGCGATCGCGCTCGTGGTGCCCGAGGACACCACCCGGTTCTTCGGCGACCCGTTCTTCGCCGCCGTCGTCTCCGGCATCAACGCGCGCATCAACAGGTCGGACTACGTGCTGAACCTGATCATCGCGAGCGACGACCCCCGGGACAAGACGACCAGCTACCTGCGCAGCGGCGCCGTGGACGGTGCCATCGTGGTGTCCCACCACACCAGCGACACCTTCATCGACCGCATCGCCGCCGCCGTCCCGGTCGTCTACGGCGGACGCCCGGTGCGCGAGCGCGAGAACGACTACTACGTCGACGTGGACAACGTGGCGGCAGGGCGGCTCGCGACGCAGCACCTTATCGACAGCGGGCGGCGGCGCATCGCGACCATCACCGGACCGCTCACCATGCCTGCCGGCGTGGACCGGCTGGGAGGCTACCGCGACGCCCTCGCCGCGGCGGGGCTGACGGAGGCGGCGGTCGAGGACGGCGGGTTCACCGCGGACGGCGGGGCGCGGGCGATGACCCGCATGCTGGAAGCCGGCGTGCCGGTGGACGCGATCTTCGTCGCGAGCGACCTGATGGCACGCGGCGCTCTCACCGTGCTGGCGCGCGCCGGCATCCGGGTGCCCGACGACGTCGCCATCGTCGGCTTCGATGACTCGCCCGTGGCAACGACGGTGACGCCGGCGTTGACGACCGTACGACAGCCGTCGTACGTGCAGGGCGAGCGCATGGCGTCGATCCTGCTGGAGCTGCTCAGCGGCGGACGGCCGCAGCACGTCACGATGCTCGACACCGAGCTCGTCGTCCGCGACTCCGCCTGACCCGCGCCCCGCCCCTCTTTCCGCTGAGACGAATACTGGCGGCCGAGACCATGGGTGATACCCACTGTCTCGGCCGCCAGCATTCGTCTCACAGTCCGGGGCCGGGCCGGCGGCGCGTGCGCGGCGGCGGTCAGTCCTGCAGGTCGCCGCCCAGCTGGCCGACGGCGGGGAGGGGACCGCCGTCGTCGGCGCCGGTGCGGCGCCAGCGGGCGATGGCGTTGCCGCCGTGGTAGATCGCCAGAGCCGCGACCGTGCCCAGCACGATCGCGCCGAACTGCAGCGAGCCCCAGTCCATCGTGAAGCCGGCGATCGCGATGATGAACGACACCGCGACGGTGTACTGGTTCACCGGGCGGGAGAAGTCCACGCGGTTGTCGACCCAGATCTTGATGC
>NZ_JANJFJ010000412.1:0-3804 GCF_024626565.1 Microbacterium sp. zg.Y909 | reverse complement strand
CATGTCTCGCTCCTTTCGTGAAGGTCGGCCGGGGAGCACCCGTCCGACCAGCGTCCTCAGAAGCTATCGGGGCTGGGGGTGGGGATCATCCGGTTGAGAAGGGCGGGGCGTCGATGGTAGGGATGCCGCTCAGCCGCGGGGACGGGCGGTGCGAGTTCGCGAGCGCCCATTGCTGTGCGCTTCCTCCTGTGCGAATGGATGCCGTCGCACCCGCCGCCGTAGGATCGATGAAAGGGGGGTGCCGTGGCGCTGCGAAAGAAGGCCAAGCAGGACGACATCGTCGCCGAGGGGCTGTACATCGCCTCTGCGGCGACGCGGCTGGCGTTGAAGAACCGCATCCTCGTCGACATCCTCACCGGGGCCGAAGGGTTCGAGGCCTCCCGGTTCGTGCCCGACGCCCGTGAGACGCTGCTGAGCCTCGCCGCCGAGGCGGAAGCCGACGCCGATCGCGCCGAGAAGGAGCGCAAAACGGCCAAGGGGCGCCACACCGACTCGGACGGCACGCACGACTACCGCAGCCGCGACGTGCGCAACCTGCGCAAGCGGCGCAACCAGTCGCTGCACATCGCACAGGCCCTGCGCGAGCGCGCCGAAGACCCGGAAGAACTGGTCAAGCTCGTCGACGACGCCCGGGATGCCGCCTGGTCGGAAGTGGCCAAGAACATCGACCGGTCGCTGCGGATCGAGGCGGCCAGGCCGGACCTGGAGCCCGACTACGACAGGATGCGCCTCGCGCGTATGCAGGCGCTGCGCATGGTGGATCTCCCCAAGCTCCGCGCGCACCGCCGCGCGGCGAGCCACGCCGCTGCGGAGCGTGCCGGCGCCGACCCCGACTCCGACCCCGACGGGAGAGCCGCGGCGGGCGGCTGACGCGCCGAAGCGGCCACGATTCGCGCGACGCCCTCTCGTCGGGTAGGCTTTACGAGGCCCGCGCGACAGTGCAGGCCACGCGCCCGTAGCTCAATGGATAGAGCATCTGACTACGGATCAGAAGGTTGGGAGTTCGAGTCTCTTCGGGCGCACACTGTGTTGAGACAGTAACGAAAGGCCCCGGTTCGCCGGGGCCTTTCGTGTTTCCCGGGTCAGGTCCGCCTGCACGCCTTCACGTGACTTCTCTTGCGGCTTCCAGGCCCCCAAAGGGGCATTGCGGGTCAGGTGAGCGCCGCGAGAGCGGCTACGGGCGCCACCCCGCGCGTGCGAGGGCCTGTCGCACCCGCGCGACGGCGGCAAGCGGCCGCGGGTACAGGTCCGCCGACGTGACCCGGACGACGTCCCATCCGAGGTCGCGGCATCGTGCGTGCTTCGCGATGTCGCGATGCCACTGCGCGCGGTCGGTGCGATGGTGATCGCCTTCGTACTCGACGAGCACGCGCCATCGCGGGTAGGCGATCTCTGTCCAGCCGAACCGGCGTCCGGCGGCATCCGCCAGGTCGAAGTCGAGCGCAGGCTCGGGCAGCCCGCCTGCGGTGAGTGCGAGGCGCAGGTCCGTCTCACCGGGCGACATGCTCCCCACTCGGATGTGCGGCAACGCCTGTCTCAGTCGGGCCACGCCGACGCGACGCCCCGCTGCTGCTGCCGCGAGATCGTCGAGTGTCGCAAGTGGTGCGGTGACGCCGCCGCGGTCACCGTTACGGCGGCGGTGCTGATGCACCATTGCGTCGCCCACCACCACGAGCTGCGAGACGCTGAACACACGGCCGAGCGACGCCCAGGTCGAGGCCGGGCACGCGACCGGCAGCCCGCGGTGCCGCACCACCGCCGTGAGCGACGGTGTGGTCTGGTAGCCGCGCACGCCGGATGTGCGGAGGGGACGGTCCGGGGCGAAGACGGCCACATCGAGTGGTTCACCGCCCGGGTTGCGCGCGGACGACCGTGGCAGGGGTGCGCCCCAGATCGCCGCCGCGGTGATGCCCGTGAAGAATGCGTAGGGCGGCATGACCGTGACGAAGGCTCGCGCCCGTGCGAGCAGATGTTCTCGTCGCGCCTGTTCCCGCTCCGCGGTGCCGGTCGCAGGGTGATCGGCATCGCCGGTGGCATCCGGGGCACGCACGACGCGCGCCCCGCGGAAGGGGGACTCGAGGTCCGCCGCGCGCAATCGACCCGGGCTCACTCCGAGCGCGCGTGCCTCGGCGGCGCTGAAGAACTGCCCGAGGGTCGGTGGCAGGGGAGCGGGCTGTTGCGGCATCCGCTGACCATGCCACTCTCGGGCCCGGCTCGGGCCGGTCGTCCTGCGGTTCGCGGATGCTGCCGCGGCAATCGCCGCCGTGCAGGAAGCGTCGTTGCGCTCACCTGACGCGTGATGCGGCCTCGCCGACCCTGAAGCCGCAACAAGCGTCAGGCGAGTCCGCGCGAAGCGCGAGGAGCGCGCGCCGCGCCCCCTTGCACTCCCGTAGCCGAGTGCTAATCTGGTGCTACTTGAGTCGAGGCGACTCAAGTTTGCGACCTGATGGGTGCCGGCATCCGGCACGGCTCGATAAGGAGACACGAATGGCGAATTATGACCCGCTCCGTGACCTGGAGCGTTTCGCGAGCAACCTGATGGACCCCGCCCGCCGCGGTCCGCGACAGATGCCGATGGACCTTTACCGCGAGGGTGACCACTACGTGCTCGAGGCCGACCTGCCGGGCATCGACCCGGGCTCGGTCGACATCGACGTCGACGGTCAGCTGCTGACCATCCGCGCCGAGCGCACGATCAACGTCGGCGAGGGCGTCAAGTGGATCACCCGCGAGCGCGAGGCCGGCAGCTTTCTGCGCCAGCTGAGCCTCGGGCAGGGGCTCGACACCGAGCGCATCGCCGCGACCTATCGCAACGGCGTTCTCAGCGTGAAGATCCCCGTCAGCGAGAAGGCGAAGCCCCGCAAGGTCGAGGTGACCACCGAGGACTCCGGTCCCTCGCTCAAGGTGAGCGAGTCCGGCCAGGGTCAGTAGACGCCACAGTCCTGACGCAGTCCCGACAGAAGCCCCGGGTGCCCCCGTCCGGGGCTTCTGCACGTAGGGTCGAAGGGTGAGCGCGTACGTCTCGGCGTTCGAGTTGTTCTCCATCGGTGTAGGACCCTCGAGCTCCCATACAGTCGGTCCCATGCGGGCGGGCCGTGATTTCGCTGCCCGCCTGCGCGAGGCCGGTGCCCTGTCGCGCGTCGCGCGCGTGACCTGCACCCTCTTCGGGTCGCTCGGCGCCACCGGCATCGGCCACGGCACTCCCGACGCGGTCGTCGCGGGGCTGCAGGGCCACGCCCCCGAGAGCGTGCACCCCGACACGGTGCGCCGCGCCTGGACCGAGTGGCCCCCGGATGCCGCGCTGCGGCTGGACGGCACCCACCCGGTGCCGTTCGCGAAGGAGCACGTCACGTTCCTCCCGCGCACCCGCCTGCCGGGGCACCCGAACGCCATGACCCTGACGGCGATGGATGCCGCCGGCGCCACCGTGGCCGAAGAGACGTACTACTCCGTCGGCGGCGGCTTCATCCGCCGCGAGGGAGAGCAAGCTCGGGTCGCCGCCCATCCGTTCCCGTTCGCCTATGAGAGCGCCGCAGAGCTGCTGGCGCTGTGCGACGAGCGCGGCATCACGATCGCCGAGGCCGCGCGGCTCAACGAGCAGGCGCTGCGCGACGAGGCCGACGTCGCTGCCGGGCTCGACGCGATCTGGGACGCGATGGCGGCCTGCGTCGAAGCGGGGCTGCAGGCCGACGGCGTGCTGCCGGGCATGCTCAAGGTCAAGCGTCGCGCCGGCATGATCCGCGCCCAGCTCGACGAAGCCGAAGCCGAGGGTCGCCGCGAGCTCCCGGGGGAGTGGCTGGGGGC
>NZ_JANJFJ010000411.1:0-3818 GCF_024626565.1 Microbacterium sp. zg.Y909 | reverse complement strand
AGCGCGCTCCGCCGGGCGTCGACGTCGGCACCCCGGGATAGGCTGGAGACATGGCACCTCCCGCGCGCAGACCCGCTGCGCGCAAGCCCGCCGGCAAGGCCGCGGCGAGCAAGATCCCGCAGCTGTCGTGGCGCAAGCCGCAACCCGCTCCCATCGTGCTCGTCTCCGGTCCTGAAGAGGTGTGCGCTGAGCGCGCCATCGCCGGGCTGCGCGACTACCTGCGGGCCGAAGATCCGAGCCTCGAAGTCACCGACATCCGCGCCGACGACTACGCCGCCGGCACGCTGCTGGGCGTCACGTCGCCGTCGCTCTTCGGCGAGCCGCGCCTGGTGCGCGTGTCGGGCGTGGAGAAGTGCTCCGACACGTTCCTCGCCGAGGCGATCTCGTACCTCGACCACCCGCAGGAGGGCGCCACGGTGGTGCTGCGCCACACCTCCTCGAGCGTGCGCGGCAAGAAGCTGCTCGATGCGATCCGCGCCGGCACCGGCGGCGGCGTCGAGATCGCCTGCCCCGCGGTCAAGCGCGACAGCGATCGGTACGACTTCGCCGCGGGGGAGTTCTCCGCCGCCGGAAAGCGCATCGCCCCGGCGGCCTTGCGCGCCCTGGTCTCGGCGTTCGCCGACGACCTGACCGAACTGGCGGCGGCCTGTCAGCAGCTCATCGTCGACGTTCCCGACGACGTCACCGAAGCCATCGTCACCCGCTACTACGGCGGCCGCGTCGAGACGTCGGCCTTCACCGTGGCCGACACCGCCATTGCCGGCCGCTACGGCGAGGCGCTGCTGGCGCTGCGCCAGGCGCTGGCATCCGGCTCGGACCCGGTGCCGATGGTCGCCGCCATCGCGATGAAGCTGCGCACGATGGCCAAGGTCGCCGGGCACCGCGAGCCCTCCGGCGCACTCGCGGGCCGCCTGGGGCTTAAGGACTGGCAGGTCGATCGCGCGCGCCGGGACCTGATGGGCTGGAACGAGTCGTCGCTCGGCATGGCGATCCAGGCCGCCGCGCGGGCCGATGCCGAGGTCAAGGGCGGCTCCCGCGACCCCGTGTTCGCGCTGGAGCGCCTCGTCACCGTCATCGCCACCCGGCAGCCGTTCGGCGGCTGACCGCGGCATCCCGGTCGCGTGGCGGTTCGGCACGTCCGGGCGCCGACGCGGCATCCGGCCGTCGATGTGCCAGGTCTCGCGGATCCCCGGCCTCGGAAGCACCGCACCTGCCACCTCGCGCCGCTCCCGCGTCGCTCAGGTGGCAGTTTCTGCGACTCGCCGGCGCGCCGAGTCGCAACGAGTGTCACCTGAGCTCGGACTCGCGCCGCACGCGCGGCATAACCGCCTCCTCCAGGTGGCGGTACTTGCGGCTCGCAGGCGCGCCGAGCCACAACAAGTGCCACCTGGAGCGACCGCCCGCGCAGCCCGCGCGATGTCCACCGGTTCAGGTGGCACTTCTCGCGGCCTATTCGTATCGAGGGTCGCAACGAGTGACACCTAGAGCCGGGCACCGCCACTTCGTGTGGCAGTGGTGGTCAGCGACGGCCCATGGATGCCGCAACATCTGCCACCTGAGCGGGTGCGTCCACGTTCGTGTCTCGCGTGTCTCGCTCGCGGCGGCGGCGAGCCCCCGCGGCGGCTGTGGTAAGCCCGTAGGCGCGGGCCGTGCGACGGCCGCCGCCGACCCACCGCGCGCGCCCCCGCCCGCAACTCCTCAAGGACGAGCACGGACAAGCCCCAGACCGCCCGGACAGCGTCGGACCCGCGCCGTCTTGAGGAGTTCCGACGGCAACGACGAAGGCCCGCCCCACGCGGGGACGGGCCTTGACGTTCAGCTGCGTGTCAGAGCGCGGCAACCTTCTTGGCGATGGCCGACTTGCGGTTCGCCGCCTGGTTCTCGTGGATGACGCCCTTGCTGACGGCCTTGTCGAGCTTCTTGGCCGCCTTGATGAGGGCCTTCTCGGCCGCGGCCTTGTCGCCGGCGGCGATGGCCTCGCGGGTGCGACGCACCTCGGTGCGAAGCTCGCTCTTGACGGCCTTGTTGCGCTCGCGGGCCTTCTCGTTGGTCTTGTTGCGCTTGATCTGCGACTTGATGTTCGCCACGTCGACGTATCTTTCGTTCGGAGTGATAGGAAATGCCGAGCGGCAGTAGAGGGGTGCCCCCGGCAGTCGTGTGAGGAGGAAACCCACACGCAAGCCGACTACAGAGTCTAGCAGGCTCAGACGACCCGACCCGACGGCGCCACCTCGTGCTCGAGCGTCGCGACGGCGAGGTCGAGCACGGCGTTGAAGACCGCGGGACGCATGGCGGTCACCAGGTGGGTGGTCCGGGGCACGACGATCAGCTCCGCCTGCGGCACGAGCCGGCAGAACAGCCGTTCGTTCACCCGCAGCTGGTCGTATTGGCCGTTGACGAACCACGTGGGCACGTCGATGCGCCGCAGGGCCGCCAGCAGGTCCAGGACCGACAGGCTCCGCAGCGCGACGTCCTGGGCGGTGAACGCGTATCCGCCCGCCCCGAAGTCCTCCCGCGTCTCGGGCGGCAGCGTGCGTGCCAGCATCCGCTTGGTGAACCAGATGCCGTGGCTCGGCAGCGCGTCGAATCCGCGCGCGATCAGCCGGTACGCGGTCAAGCCCACACCGCGCGGCACCGAGGTGCACGAGGCGCCGATGAAGCCGGCGACCGGCGGCCGGTCCTCGCGACCGACGTACTCGGTGCAGATCAGCCCGCCCATCGAGTGGCCCACCAGCAGCACGGGACCGCGGGTCGCGGCTTCCCGCACCGCCTCGTCGATCGCCGCGAACGCACCCTCTAACGTGAACGTCTCGGCCATGCGCGTGCCGTGTCCCGGCAGATCCAGCGCTTGGACGGGGATGCCACGGGCAGCCAGGTGCTCCACCTGGGCTCGCCACATCGTCGCCGACGTGCGGATCCCGTGGACCAGCACCACCTGCACCGTCATGGGTCCACCCTACGAGCCGGGCGCCCGGGGGAGCACGCAGCTCCAGCCGGACGCCCAGCACATCGTCAGCCGATGGCGCGCACCTTCACCGGCGCACTCTGCGACCCGGCAACGGTCTCGGCATCCCGGGGGACGAAGACGGCCGTGTACGAGTGGGTGCCGCGGGTGAGCGTGCCCAGCCGCAGGGACGCCAGCCCGCCGCGTACGGGAGCTGTGCCGATGACGGCGCCATCGGGTCCACCCTCGCGGAACTCGACCGTGCCGTCGGCCCGCGCCCCGCTCTGCTGCACGTACGCGACGAGCGTCGTGGGCAGGAAACGGTTGATGTGCACCGGCAGCAGCGCCACGAGGTGGGTGCTGGTCTGCGCCTTCTCGACGGTGCTCGCTGCCACCTCGATCGGCACCGCGACGACGGTGCCCGAGGGCTGGGCCGTCAACGTGAGCGCCGCAGCGCCCGCGGCGACCCCGGCCGGCAGCGTGACCGAGACCGTCGCGGCGCCGGCGGTGACGGGCACCTCACCCAGCACCGTGTCGCCGAGAGCGACCGACAGCGTGGTGTTCTCGGGGGCGCCGCGGCTGGTGAGGTTCAGCCCCGCCACCGAGAACTGCACCTGCGCGCCGGCCTCGACCGTCTCGGGCACCCCGGTGACCTGCACGGCCTGCTTGGCGTACGAGGGGGCAAGAGGGGAGTTGTCGGCGATGTAGTCGACCCACGCCTCGTAGTCGAGCAGACCGGTGTCGACATACCCGGTGCCCTCGGTGAAGACGCGGAAGTTGTCACCGCCGCTGGCCAGGAACGAGAACGTGCCGATGCGGTACTCCGCCGCCGGATCGATGGGCTGGCCGTCGACCGTCACCGACGTGATCCGCT
>NZ_JANJFJ010000410.1:0-3818 GCF_024626565.1 Microbacterium sp. zg.Y909 | reverse complement strand
GCGGCGACACGGTTCGGCGACGCCTGGGTCACCTTCGCGGCCCGCCGCAAGGCGTGGGCCTATCAGCAGGACCAGCTGCCGACGACGCATCCGATCGTCGCGGACATCCCCGACCTCGAGGCGGCCAAGCTCAACTTCGACGGCATCACCTACGCCAAGGGCGCCGCCGTGCTCAAGCAGCTGGTCGCCTTCGTCGGCGAGGAGGCGTTCTTCGAGGGTGCCCGCCGCTATTTCGCCGCGCACGCCTTCGGCAACACGACGCTGGACGATCTGCTCGCCGAGCTCGCGACGGTTTCGGGCCGCGACGTGCGGGCGTGGTCGCGTGCCTGGCTGCAGACCACGGGCATGTCCACCCTGTCCGTCGAGCGGGGCGACGACGGGTTCACCCTCGTGCAGACCGACCCGCGCCCGCATCGGCTGGGGGCTGCGGTGTACCGCCTCAGCGATGGACGCCTGGTGCGCGGCGAGGCCGGTGAGTACGACGTCGACGAGGCACGCACGCCGCTGCCGCTCCCGGGCGACGCCGACCTGATCCTGCTCAACGACGACGACCGCACCTACGCCAAAGTGCGCCTGGATGCCGCCTCGCTCGACGCCGTGCAGGCGGCGCTGTCGACGATCGCCGACGCGCTGGCGCGCGCGGTGGTCTGGTCGGCCCTCTGGAACGCGGCCAGGGACGGCGAACTGCCCGTCGCACGGTACCTGGACATCGTGCGCCGCCACGCGCCCGCCGAGTCGAACATCGCGCTGCTGACCGACGTGCTGGCCAACGCCGGTTTCGCCGTCGCCCACTACGTGCCCGAGGCACGGCGTTCCGAAGAGGGCGCGGCGTGGCTGCAGACCACGTGGCAGGGGATGTGGGACGCAGAGCCCGGCAGCGGAGCACAGCTGGCCTGGGCGCGCGCCGTGGGTCACGCCGCCGCCTACGACGGGTCGCGGGCAGCGGCGCTGCGTGCCCTGCTCGAGGGCACCGAGGCCCCGCCCCAGGCCCTCGCCCTCGACCCCGAGCTGCGCTGGAGCTGGTGGACCGCCCTGGCGACCGTCGGCGAGGCGACGACGGCGGATGCCGATGCCGAGCTGACCCGTGACGACACCGCGACCGGCCGCACCGCCTACATCGAGATGTGCGCCGCCCAGCCCGTCGCCGACGTCCGCGCTGCGGCGTGGCACCGCGCGTGGGACGACACGACCCTCACCAACGACCACCTGAGCGCCACCATCGCCGGTTTCCGCGCGGGGGGACGGCGCGACCTGATCGCAGGCTTCGATCCCGACTACTACGCCCGAATCCGCGGGACGTGGTCCGAGCGCAGCATCGAGATCGCGCGTCGCCTCGTGCGGGGCCTCTTTCCGGCATCCGAGTCGCTCGAACCCGCAGACCGCTGGCTCGCCGAGAACGTCGATGCCCCCGGGGCCCTCCGGCGCATCGTCATCGAGCAGCGCGACCACCTCGCCCGCGACCTTCGAGTGCGCGCATCGCAGTAGGCGACCGGCGGCTTGCGCCGTTGAGTCGGGGCGGGGTTCCGAAGGCCCCGCCGCCGTCAGCGCGCGTCGTCTGCGGCCGCCCCGCGCGCGACCGCGGCATCCTCGGCGAACGCGTCGTGATCGATCCTCGCCGCACGTGGGCGCAGAGCCTGGCGAGCGGTCCAATACCACCCGAGTGGCACGCTCACCGCGGAGAGCAGGGCGTTGACCAGGTAATACAGCGCCCCGCCGCCCAAATCGCCGCGCATGAGGAGGAAGAGGGCGGTCGCCACGGAGCCCACCGCCGCGCCGTAGACGACGAAGGCGACCAGGTGCACAGCGATACGCCGGGATCGACGTAAGGACCATCCGAGGAGGTAGGCGGGGAAGGAGCCCAGCACGAGAGCCGCGGCCGAGACCGGGACGTAGAACACCGCTGCGACGACGACGTAGCCTTGCAGCAGGGCCAGGTACGCGACCGTCGCGAGAACGAGGTACGCGATCCATGCGGCGACAGCCCCTCGCACGAACTCGGCGATTGTGAAGGCCATGGGGAATTCCGGCGTCCGCGGGGACGCCTGCGCGGTGATGGCGTTCCGCCCATGCTCCGGGGTGCTGATCACGGGCACGAACGTAGCACGGTCCCGATGCGGCTCCATCGCGCGTCCACCGCCGAACGAACGGCGGCCCCGAGCCGAAGCCCGGGGCCGCCGTGATGCGCGTCCGCGTCAGCGCTGCGAGATGCCGCGGATCGGCGGGGTGTGGAACGTGCCGCCGAAGACGCGCTCCGACGCTCCCTCGCGGTCGAGGTACGGCGAGGCGCCGCCATCGATGAACGGCCACCCGGCGCCGAGGATGAGGCAGAGGTCGATGTCTTCGACCTCGGGCACCACGCCCTCGTCGAGCATGATGCGGATCTCCTGAGCCAGACCGTCCTGCACACGGCGCAGGATGTCGGCCTCGGACGCCGGGGACGACCCCACCGCACCCTTGAGCACCTTCTCGGCCTGCTTGGTCCAGCCCGACACGCGTCCGGACTTGTCCTTCTCGACCACGGCGTCCAGCTGTGCGAGAGCGTGGAAGTTCTCGTTCGCGTAGAAACGATCGGGGAAGGCGGCGACCATCGTGTCCTGCACGTGGGCCGCGACCTTCCAGCCGACCAGGTCGATCAGCTGGAACGGGGTCATCGGCAGACCGAGCGGACCGAACGCGCGCTCGACCGTCAGCAGCGGCGTGCCCTCGTACACGGCTCGCGCCGCCTCGCCCATGACCTTCGCGAGCAGACGGTTCACCACGAAGCCGGGGGCATCGGCGGTGAGCACCGCGTTCTTGCCCAGCCCCTTGGCGACGACGAACGCCGTCGACAGCGCAGCGTCGGCGGTGCGCGGTGTCTTCACGATCTCGATGAGCGGCATGACCGCCACCGGGTTGAAGAAGTGGAAGCCGACGAGCCGCTCGGGGTGCGCGAGCGTGGAGCCGATCTCCTCGACCGACAGCGACGAGGTGTTGGTCGCCAGGATCGCGTCGTCGGCGATGATCTTCTCGATCTCGCCGAACACCTGCTGTTTGACGCCGACCTCCTCGAACACCGCCTCGATCACGAAGTCGCAGTCCGCGTACTGGCTCTTGTCCGTCGTGCCGGTCACGAGGCCCCGCAGCTTGTTGGCGGTGTCCGCGTCGAGGCGGCCCTTCGCCTCGAGCTTGCCGATCTCCTCGTGGATGTAGGACAGACCCTTGTCCACACGCGCCTGGTCGAGGTCGGTGATGAGCACCGGCACCTGCAGCTTGCGCACGAACAGCAGGGCGAACTGGCTGGCCATGAGACCGGCGCCGATGACGCCGACCTTGGTGACCTTCTTCGCGAGCTGCTTGTCGGGAGCGCCCACGGGACGCTTCGCCCGCTTCTGCACGAGGTCGAACGCGTACATGGATGCCGCGAACTGGTCGCCGGTGATGAGCTCGGCCAGCGCCTCGTCCTCGCGGGCGAAGCCGTCGGCCTTCGTGCCGCTCTTCGCCTTGTCCAGCAGGTCCAGCGCCACGTACGGCGACTTCGGAACGGTGCCGATCTTCGACTCGAGCATGCCGCGGGCCATCTTGATGGCGACGGGCCACTTGGTGAGACGCTCGATCTTGCCGGGCTCGTGCTTGCGGCTGACCTTCACCGCGCCGCTGAGCACGCCGTCGGCCCACATCAGCGAATCCTCGAGGTAGTTCGAGGCGGGGAAGATCGCGTCCATGATCCCGTAGTCGAACGCCTGCTGCGGCTTGAGCATGCGGTTCTGCTTCAGCGGGTTCGAGATGACGACCTCGAGCGCGTTCTCGATGCCGATCAGGTTCGGCAGCAGGTAGGCGCC
>NZ_JANJFJ010000409.1:0-3827 GCF_024626565.1 Microbacterium sp. zg.Y909 | reverse complement strand
ACGTCGTTCGACGACTGCGAGGCGTTGACGTGGTCGTTGGGGTGAACGGGGGAGCCGAGCTTGGCGGTCGCAAGGGTCGCCAGCACCTCGTTCATGTTCATGTTCGACGAGGTGCCGCTGCCGGTCTGGTACGTGTCCACGGGGAAGTGGGCGTCGTGCCGGCCGGTGATGACCTCGTCGGCGGCGGCGGCGATCGCGTCGGCGATGGCGCCGTCGAGGGTGCCGAGCTGCTTGTTGGCCAACGCCGCTGCCTTCTTCACGCGGGCGAGGGCGGCGATCTGGGTCGACTCGAGGCCGGTGCCGGAGATCGGGAAGTTCTCCACGGCACGCTGGGTCTGCGCGGCGTACAGCGCGTTCTTGGGCACCCGCACCTCGCCCATGGTGTCGTGCTCGATGCGGTACTCGGTCTCTGCCATGACGGTCACGTCCTCGTTTCCTTGCTGGTGATGGGTTTTCAGTGCTCGGCCGTGATGTCCCCGACGATGACGTCCGGGACCGCGGTGCCTTCGGCCAGGCGGTAGTTGGCGCCGACGACGGCGACCTTGCCCTCGGCGACGGCGTCGCTGATGAGCTCGGAGGACTGCAGCAGCGCGGCGATGGTCTCGCGCAGGTGCTCCCGCCCGACCTGGTCGGCATCCACCGTTTCGGGTGTCACCCCGGCGTCCGCGCCCTGGCGCAGCACTCGGCGCACCGCCGGCACGATCGGCGCGATCTGTCGCCACACGTGCACGGGGAGGGCGGGGGCGTCGGCGGCGGTCGACTCGATCGCCGCGCGCACCGCGCCGCAGGCGTCGTGGCCCAGCACGACGATGAGCGGCACCTCCAGACGGCGACGGCGTACTCGAGGCTTCCGACGACGGACTCCGAGATGACCTGGCCCGCGTTGCGGATGACGAACAGGTCACCCAGGCCCTCGTCGAAGATGATCTCGGCCGCCAGGCGCGAATCGGAGCACCCGAACAGCGCTGCGGTGGGGTACTGGGAACCGGCGGTCTCATGGCGTCTTTCGACGTCCTGACGCGGATGGCGGGGCTCGCCCGCGACGAATCGCGCGTTCCCCAGCCGCATGTCGTCCCACGCTTCTTGCGGGCTCGGACGTGTCGCGGGAGCGGTCATGAATCCTCCGCGCGCAGCGCGCGCACATCGTCGGTGAGGCCTTCGGCGACCTCGGTGGCGGTGGCGGCATCGGTGGCGCCGTAGATCAGGATCGTGTCGTCGCCGGCGGGCGTGCTCAGGGCGTACGAGATGTTCGCCGCGGTGGTGGGGTCCGAGACCTCGTAGACGGTCCACTCGATGCCGTCGATCGTGGCGGTGTCGGTCGCTCCGCGGCCGGACAGCACGCGCGAGGGCCACGCCTCGTCGGCGTCGAAGCCCTGTGCGACGTTGATGAAGCCGCGTTCCGGGGCGTAGACGACGGTCCACGCGCGCACGTCGCCGTCACCCTCGACCGACGCGCGGTTGACGCTCCAATCCTCGGGTGTCTCGGCCACGACCACGGTGCGATCGAGCGACGCCTGCACCCGCGCGGCCTCGGCGGCCACGTCGATCGGTTCCGGCGCGGGGATGGACCCGCGAGGGACACCGAACACGATCACGAGAACGACACCCAGGGTCACCAGCAAGGCGGCGATGAGGTTGCGGGTGCTGCGGCTGGCGCGGTGCACGCGGGACGACTCGGCCTTGCGGGCGGCGGTCTCCTCTGGGGTCTCCGGCCGGCCGAGCTCGGCGACGATCCGGGGGGAGGAGGCCATCACGCCTCCCCGGGCGACGGGGCGTCGGAGCGCGCGGCGTCGAGACGGCGCTTGGCGCCCAGCAGCCACTGCTCGCAGTGGGCCGCGAGCGCCTCGCCGCGCTCCCAGAGGGACAGGGACTGCTCGAGGGTGGGTGAACCCTGTTCGAGCTCGGCGACGACGCGCACGAGTTCGTCGCGCGCCTGCTCGAACGAGAGGGCGGCGACGTCGGGGGCGTCGTCGCGTGCGGCGGTCATGTCCACCATCCTAGTTCGACCCTTGCGTCGGCCCCGGCGCGGCCTGCTCGTCGACTTCGCCGTGCGATCGCGCGGTGAACGAGCCCCGCGCCACCGTGACGGTCACCTCCGCGCCGTCGGGGGCCTGGGTGGCATCGCGCACGATCACACCCCCGGTGAGCTGCGCGATCGCGTACCCGCGCTCGAGCGTCGCGGCGGGGGAGAGGGCACGCAGCGACGCCCGCAGCTCTGCGGTGGTCCGCTCGGCGGCATCCACCCGCCTGGTCATGATCTCGCGGCCGCGGGACACCTGGAACCACAGATCCTGCGCGCGGGAGTCGAGCATGGTCTCGGGGTCGCGCAGCACCGGCCGCGAGCGCAGCTGCTGCAGCTGGGCGATGTCGTGGGTGATGCGCTGGGTCAGACGCGATCCGGCGCGCGAGCGCAGCTGGCGCACCAGCGCGCGCTGCTCGGACACGTCGGGAACGATGCGCTTGGCGGCGTCGGTCGGGGTCGACGCGCGCAGGTCCGCGACGTCGTCAAGCAGGGGGTGGTCGTTCTCGTGACCGATGGCGCTCACGACGGGAGTGGATGCCGCAGCCACGGCCCGCAGCAGCTTCTCGTCGCTGAACCCCAGCAGGGTCTGGGGATCGCCGCCGCCGCGCGCGATGACGATCACGTCGACCTCGGGATCGGCGTCGAGCGCCTGCAGGGCCGCGACGGTCTCGGGGACGCACCGCTCGCCCTGCACGGCGACATGCACGGTGCGAAACGACACCGCGGGCCACCGCAGCTCGGCGTTGCGGTGCACGTCCTTCTCGGCGTCGCTGCGCTCACCGGTGATGAGGCCGATGCGGTGCGGGAGGAAGGGCAGCGGCTTCTTGCGCGCCGGCTCGAACAGGCCCTCCTTGCGCAGCTGCGCCCGCAGGCGTTCGAGCTTTTCGAGCTGCTCACCCAGGCCCACGTGCTTCATCGCCGAGACGATGAAGCTGAAGTCGCCGGTCTTGACGTAGAACTCGCTCTTCACGCACGCCACGACGCGGTCGCCGGACTTGAGGTCGGCGGGGATGCGCTGTCGGGTCGTCGACCACAGTCGGAACGACAGCGAGGCGTCGGAGGAGAGGTCCTTGAGCCTGCCGAAGATGTTGCCGCCACGCACGTTCCATGACGTGATCTCGCCTTCGACCCACACCGCGCCCCACTTCTGCACGAAGTCGCGGATCGTCTCGTTGAGCCTCGAAACCGAGGTCGGAGCGTCGGGGGAGGACGCCCCGGGGTGCACCGCATCGGCCGGCGGCGTCTGCCCCGGCGCGGGTTGGAACGTCGTCATCTGCGTCTCCCTCGCGGTGCCCGGCCTCTGTCCAGCCGGCGACTCATAGAATCGTCGTGTGAGCACTTCAGCCGTCCGACTGCCCCTGCCCCGCATCCCGGGGCGGCGCGGCCACCTCAAGGATATGCCGGTGGCGGGACACAAGCGGGTGCTCCTGGCCGCCCCCCGAGGGTATTGCGCGGGGGTGGACCGCGCCGTGATCGCTGTGGAGAAGGCGCTGCAGCGATTCGGCGCCCCGGTGTACGTGCGCAAGCAGATCGTGCACAACATCCATGTCGTCACCGAGCTCGAGGCGCTGGGCGCGATCTTCGTCGAAGAGGTCGATGAGGTGCCGCCCGGGGCGCACGTCGTCTTCAGCGCGCACGGTGTCTCACCCGCCGTGGTCGACGCGGCGGCCGACCGCGGGCTGCAGGCGATCGACGCCACCTGTCCGCTCGTGACCAAGGTGCACCGCGAAGCGGTGCGCTTCGCACGCGACGACTTCGAGATCCTCCTGATCGGCCACGCCGGTCACGAGGAGGTCGAGGGCAC
>NZ_JANJFJ010000408.1:0-3828 GCF_024626565.1 Microbacterium sp. zg.Y909 | reverse complement strand
CCGGGCGAGACCCTCATCAGGATGGTTCTGCGCCTTGCCGCGGTGCTGACGATGGTCACCACCGCCGGCATCCTCATCGCGCTGCTGATCCCGTCGCTGTCGTTCTTCGCCGAGGTCCCCGTCTGGGAGTTCCTGTTCGGCACCCGCTGGGCACCGCGGTTCGCCGACGCTTCGTTCGGGGTGATTCCGCTGATCACCGCCACGCTGTGGACCACGGTGATCGCCCTGCTGGTCGCCGTACCGTTCGGGTTGGGCGCGGCGATCATGCTGGCCGAGTATGCGAAGCCGCGCACCCGCAGCATCCTCAAGCCCGTGCTGGAGGTTCTCGCCGGTGTTCCCACGGTCGTCTACGGGTTCTTCGCTCTGCAGTTCGTGCAGGCGACCGTGCTGCGGGAATGGCTGCAGCTGCCCACCGGCGCGTTCAGCGTGCTGGCGGCCGGGCTGGTGATGGGCGTCATGATCATCCCCACCATCGCCTCCATCTCCGAAGACGCGATGTCGGCCGTGCCGAGCGCTCTGCGACAGGGAAGCGCCGCACTGGGCGCCAACCGCATGCAGACCACCCTGCGGGTCGTGTTCCCCGCCGCCTTGTCGGGCATCGTCGCCGCCGTGGTGCTCGGGGTCTCCCGCGCGGTGGGAGAGACGATGATCGTCGCGATCGCCGCCGGCAGCCAGGCCCGCATCGTCACCAACCCGCTGGAGCAGGGGCAGACGATGACGGGCTTCATCGCCAACGCCGCCCTCGGCGACTCCCGGGTGGGGAGTCTCGAATACAACACCCTCTTCGCCGTCGGACTGCTGCTGTTCCTCATCACGCTGCTGATGAACCTGATCAGCATCCGGTTCGTCCGCCGCTTCAGGGAGGCCTACTGATGACCACCACCCGTCACACCCGGCCGGCGACGGTGCGGGTCTCCGCTCCGCTGGGGACAGGGACCCACGGGGACCGCAAACCCGGTCCGCTGCTCTTCCTGCTGCTGCTGTGGCTGTCGCTCCTCGTCGCGTTCGGGGTGCTGGCGACCCTGCTGATCACGATCCTGATGGACGGCTGGGGCAAGCTCTCCCCTCAGCTGTTCACCAACTACCCCTCGGCGACACCTGAGACCGCGGGCGCGCGGCCGGCCGTCCTCGGCTCGGCGTGGGTGATCGCCGCCACCGCCGTCTTCACGCTCCCGCTCGGCATCGCCGCGGCGATCCACCTGGAGGAGTTCGCCGACAAGAAGCGCTGGTTCAACCGGCTCATCGAGCTGAACGTGCAGAACCTCGCCGCCGTGCCGGCGATCATCTACGGCCTGCTCGCGCTCGGATTCCTCAGCCTGCTGCAGGTGCAGAACAAGAACATCGTCATCGGTGGGGCGCTCGCACTGTCGCTGTTGATCCTCCCCGTCGTCATCATCGCCACACGGGAAGGGCTTCGTGCCGTTCCCCGGGAGATCCGCGATGCGTCGCTCGCGCTGGGCGCCACCCCGTGGCAGACGGTGTGGCGTCAGGTGCTGCCCGCGTCTGTGCCGAGCATCGCGACCGGGTCGATCCTCGCGCTGTCGCGTGCCTTGGGAGAGGCGGCTCCGCTGCTGGTCCTCGGCGCCCTGGTCTACATCACCTTCGACCCGAACGGGCTGATGAGCGGTTACACGACCCTCCCCATCCAGATCTTCAACTGGACCGGCCGACCCCAAGAGGGCTTCCACGAGTTGGCGGCCGCGACCAGCGTGCTGCTGCTGGCCGTGCTGCTGCTCATGAACGCGCTGGCCATCTTCATCCGCAACAAGTATCAGAAACGGTGGTAGCCATGAACACCTCCCGCGTCGTCGCGTCCGCGGACACGCCTCGCCCTCAGTTCCATCCGCACGCCGACCGGCCTCTGCTGGACGCTCCGAGCGGGCTGATCCGCTGCGAGAACGTCGACGTCTACTACGGTGCCTTCCGGGCTGTCACCGGCGTCAACCTCAGCTTCGGGAAGAACGAGATCACGGCCCTGATCGGCCCGTCCGGGTGTGGCAAATCCACCCTGCTGCGATCGCTCAACCGGATGAACGACCTGGTCGACGGAGCTCGAGTCGAGGGGCAGGTGCTGTTCCAGGACGACGACATCTATGCCAAGGGCGTCGATCCGATCGAGGTGCGGCGCCGGATCGGCATGGTGTTCCAAAAGCCCAACCCGTTCCCCAAGTCGATCTACGACAACGTCGCCTACGGCCCCCGCGTCACCGGGATGAAGGTGTCGAGCATGGACGACCTGGTCGAAGAGGCGTTGACCAAGGCAGCCCTCTGGGACGAGGTGAAGGACAAGCTCAAGCAATCCGCGTTCGGACTGTCCGGCGGTCAGCAGCAGCGTCTGTGCATCGCCCGCACCATCGCCGTCAAACCCGACGTGATCCTCATGGACGAGCCGTGCTCGGCTCTGGACCCCATCGCAACCATGCGCATCGAGGATCTCATGCACGAGCTGCGCCGCGAGTACACGATCATCATCGTCACCCACAACATGCAGCAGGCGGCTCGGGTCGCCGATCGCACGGCGTTCTTCACCGCGCTCGCCGATGACACCACCGGTGACCGGACCGGCGTGCTGGTGGAGTACGCACCCACCGCGCAGATCTTCGAGCAGCCGGCCGATCAGCGCACCGAGGACTACATCAGCGGCAGGTTCGGGTGACTTCACCGGCACCACCGGTCGAAGGTTCCGAGCCGACGCAGCGATCTGCCGAACCCCCCGAGTAGGCGCCGCGACCGGCATCTGCTTGGGTGGGCTTCGGGAGGTGTCGGATGGACTGGGGTGCGGTCGTCGTGCTGGCCCTCGCGGGAACGGCGGCGGGTGCGATCAACGCGATCGCCGGCGGCGGGTCGCTCGTCACCTTTCCCGCTCTCCTCGCCCTCGGGTATCCGCCCGTGATCGCCAACGTGACGAACACGGTGGCCGCCCTGCCCGGCTATGTGGGCGGAGCATGGGGATACCGCCGTGAGCTCGCCGGCCAGCGGCGGCGCATCATCGCGCTGAGCATCGTCACGGTGATCGGCGCGCTCGTCGGCTCGACGCTGCTGCTCGCGGGTGACGAGAGCACGTTCACCGCGGTGGTGCCGTGGCTCGTGCTCGCCTCGACGCTGCTCCTCGCCGCGCAGCCGTATCTGAGCGCGCTGGTCGCCCGTCGCACCGAGGCTGCCGCGGCATCCACCCCTCGCGCCGAGCCACTGCGCTGGGCGGGCGTCGGTCAGCTCGGTGTCGCGGTGTACGGCGGCTACTTCAACGCCGGCCTCGGCATCATGATGCTGGGGGTGCTCGGGGTGGCGCTGCGCGAATCGCTGCAGCGGCTCAACGCGCTCAAGAGCGTGCTGTCGGTCGTCGCGAGCGCGGTGTCGCTGGTGTTCTTCGCGGTCTTCGCCGAGGTGTCGTGGCCGGCGGCTGGCATCATGGCGGTGTCGGGCCTGCTGGGCGGCTGGCTGGGTGCCGCGGTCGGTCGCAGGCTGCCCGTTCCGGTGTTGCGCTGGTCGGTCGTCGTTTTCGGACTCGCTGTGTTCGTGGCGCTGCTGGTGGATGCCGGCTGAGTGGCGTACAAGTGCCGGGGCTGCGCCCGTTCGTCCTACCGGCCGGGATCCGCGTCGGAGTGAACCAGCCCCATAGCCGAGAGCACCTCCTGTGCCACCCGCGGCGCTGCCCGCTCGGGCAGCCAGTGGTTCTCGTCGAGCTCGACGAAGCGGTATCCGGCGTCGACGTAGTTCCGGGTCAGCTCGGCCGCGCGCCGGCCGAGCGCCTGATCGCGGCTGCCCCAGATGTAGGTCGTGTCGACGGTGGCGGCGTGCCGGGCGGCACGTCGCCGACGCCGGTCGGGC
>NZ_JANJFJ010000407.1:0-3833 GCF_024626565.1 Microbacterium sp. zg.Y909 | reverse complement strand
GCGGCACTGTTCGTTAACCTTTGCCGACCAGAATCGCCGAGCTTGCGAATCACGCCGAGCCGCGAGGACGAAGCGGTGCTGTGCCCCGCGAAAAGGAAGGTGCCCCCATGCGCGAAGTGTTCCACCAGTCCCTTGAGGACGTGCAGGGACGTCTGGTTGAGATCGCCGAGCTCGTCACGGTCGCGATCGAGAAGGCCACCCGCGCCTTCGGGACGAGCGACGTGGCACTGGCCGAAGAGGTCATCGAGGCCGACCAGGTCATCGACGACAAGGCGATCGAACTCGACGAGCTCGCCATCCAGATCCTCGCCCGTCAGCAGCCTGTCGCGCGCGACCTGCGCATCGTGGTTGCTGCGCTGCGCGTGTCGGCCTCGCTCGAGCGCATGGGTGACATCGCCGAGCACATCGCTCAGCTCACCCGCATGCGCTTCCCTGAGCGCGCGATCCCGCGTGGCCTCAAGAACACGTTCACCAAGATGGGCGAGCTCGACGTGCAGGTGGCGCGCCTGCTGACCGAGCTGCTGCGCACCGAGGACCTGTCGCTGGTCGAGCAGATCCGCATCGCCGAGGACAAGCTCGATGACCTGCACATCTCGGTCTTCGAGAAGGTGCTCGGCGACAACTGGCAGGGCGAGGCTGCGGCGACGGTGGATGCCACGCTCGCGAGCCGCTACCACGAGCGTTTCGCCGACCACGCCGAGTCGGTGGCCAAGAAGGTGCTCTACCTCGCCACCGGCGACTGGGCGGCCGACCCCGAGATGCTGCTGCGCGCCCAGCAGAACGTCTGACCCGCACACGCGAAGAGGGGCGGATGCCAGTGGCATCCGCCCCTCTCTCGTGCGTGACGCGTTACTTCTTGCCCTGCGCGGCCACGGCGGCAGCTCCCGCAGCGGCGGCCTCGGGGTCGAGGTACCGTCCGGGCTCCAGCGGCATCATGTCTGCACCGAGGCGGTAGACGAGCGGAATGCCGGTGGGGATGTTCAGCTGCGCGATGTCGTCATCGCTGATGCCTTCGAGGTGCTTCACGAGACCCCGCAGCGAGTTGCCGTGAGCGGTGACGAGCACCGTCTTGCCGGCCTGCAGGTCGGGGATGATGTCGTTCTGCCAGTACGGCAGCATGCGATCGATCACGAGCTTCAGCGACTCGGTGGCGGGAATCTCGCCGTCGATGCCGACGTAGCGCGGGTCGCCGACCTGGCTGTACTCGTCGTCGGCGGCCAGGGGCGGCGGCGGCACGTCGAACGAACGGCGCCAGAGCATGAACTGCTCCTGGCCGAACTCTGCCAGCGTCTGCGCCTTGTCCTTGCCCTGCAGCGCGCCGTAGTGACGCTCGTTCAGGCGCCACGACCGCTTCACCGGAATCCACAGTCGGTCGGCGGAATCGAGGGCGATGTTCGCGGTCTGGATCGCGCGGCTGAGCACAGAGGTGTGCAGGATGTCAGGCAGCACGTCTGCCTCGGCCATCAGCCGGCCGCCGCGCTCGGCCTCGGCCTTGCCCTGCTCGGTCAGGCGGACATCGACCCACCCGGTGAAGAGGTTCAGCTCGTTCCACTCGCTCTGGCCGTGGCGGAGGAGGATCAGTGTGTGCGACTCACTCATGCTTCGATCCTACTCGGCGGGCCCCCAGCGCACCGCTGACATGATTGACGTATGACGCCCTCCCCGATAGGGCAGATCACGCGCGGCACGACGAACACCAATCGGCTGCGTCGTGTCGACCGCTGGCTCGCCCGTCACCCTGCGCTGCGCGCAGCCTCCGCCGACCCCCTCGTGATCGACCTCGGATACGGCGCGAGCGGCGTGACCGCATTCGAGCTCGAGGCGCGGCTGCGCACCGCCCGGCCCGACGTCGAGGTGCTGGGACTCGAGATCGACCCGGCGCGTGTCGCGAGGGCCAACGCCCAGCTCGCCGAGGTGCGCCAGGGCGACACCACCTTCTCGCCCGACGCACGGGTGTCGTTCGCCCGCGGCGGCTTCGAGGTGCCGGCGCCGCGGGCCCCCTCGGTCGTGCGGGCGTTCAACGTGCTGCGCCAGTACGACGAAGAAGACGTCCCCGCCGCGTGGCAGCGGATGTCGGCGCGACTGACCCCCGGCGGCATCCTCGTCGAAGGCACCTGCGACGAGATCGGCCGGGTCTCGACGTGGGTCGAGGTCGGGGCGGATGCCGCGCCGCGCTCACTCAGTCTGTCGCTGCGGCTGAGCGCGCTGCAGACGCCCTCGATCGCGGCCGAGCGCCTGCCGAAGGCGCTCATCCACCGCAACGTCCCGGGCGAGCGTGTCTACGACTTCGTGCGCGCCCTCGACGGACAGTGGCATCAGGCCGCGGTCGTCTCGCCGTTCGGCCCCGTGCACCGGTGGCGCACCGCGATGCAGGGCATGGTCGATGCCGGCTGGCCACTGAGCGCGCCCGCGCGGTGGCGGCTGGGCGAGGTCACGGTGCCCTGGAGCGCGGTCGCGCCCCGCTGACGGCAGCGGCCGGTGGTCGCGACCGCCGGGGCGGGGTCCACGTCGGCTTGAGCGCCCGGGTGTTCAGCGTCGGCGCGAGAGCCGGGGCAGTCGGGGGATCGACGCGGTGGCGCCGGCGTCGGGCGGCACGATGGTCTCCTGCGCGGCCGCCACGGGGTCGCCATCGGTGTCGACCGTCAGCGTGGCATCCACCGGCACCGAGCGCTTCACGAACGCCAGCGCGATCGGGCCCTCTTCGAAGTGGCGCGCCACCGAGGTGACCTCGCCGACGGCGTCGCCGTCGCGGCGCACGGCCGCGCCGACCTCGGGCAGCAGGGCGTCGCTGCCGTCGAGCTGCAGGGCGACCAGGCGCCGGGGCGGGTGTCCCAGGTTGTGCACCTTGGCGACGGTCTCCTGCCCGCGGTAGCAGCCCTTGTCGAGATGCACGGCGGTGCGCATCCAGTCCGCCTCGTGCGGCAGCGTGCGCTCCCCCGCCTCGTTCGCGGCGCGCGGGCGCCACGCGGCGATGCGCAGGGCGTCGGCGGCCAGGGTGCCCGCCAGCGCCAGTTTCCCGTCCTTCGCCGCCTGAGCCAGGCGATCGAGCACCGCGCGCGGCACGACGGCCTCGCTCCAGTCGCGTTCGGCGCCGGGGTGCGGATCGGCCGGCGCGTATCCCCAGCCTCCGGCGGCGACGCCGGGCCAGGGGTCCGACCACACCGCGACGGCGTCGGGAACCTCGCGCTCGACCGCGGCGGCCGTGCCGCCGACGACGGCGACCTCGTCCGACGCGTCGCGCGGGGCGACCCGCAGCCGGAAGCGCATGCGGGTGAGCCAGGCCAGCAGGCCCGCCGCATCGGCGCGGTCGACGATGAGCCAGGTGGTCTCGCCGTCGTCGATGACGGATGCCGCGTGTTCGACGTGACCTTGCGGGTCGAGGATGAGCAGCTCGGTGCTCTCGCCGGCGGCGAGGCCCGTGAGCGCCTGGGAGGACAGCGAATCCAGCCACGACAGGCGGTCCTCGCCGGTGACGGCCAGCACGGCGCGGTCGCCCAGCGGTGCGAGGGCGTTGCCGGCGGCGAGCGCGCGCTGTTCGGTGGCGGGGGTGCCGAGGTGCAGCAGCCTGCCGTCGTCGACGACGGCGGCAGGCACCGAGAGGAATGGGTCGGTCATCACTGCACCCGCGCCAGGCGGGCCGACGCGTGCGAGGCCAGCGGCGAGCCGAGGGCGGCGATGTCCCACGCCCACAGCAGGTGGTTGTCGACGAGGCCGTACATGCGGGTCGCGGCGGCGTAGGGCTTGGTGGATGCCGAGCGCATCACGGCATCCGTCGCGATGTCGATGCGGGGGCCGCGCACCTGTCCCATGTACAACTCGCTGACGCCGTCGGC
>NZ_JANJFJ010000406.1:0-3835 GCF_024626565.1 Microbacterium sp. zg.Y909 | reverse complement strand
CGGCATACGCCATCTCGGAGACCACGGCCGACCTGTCCGTGCTCCACGGCATCCCCGACACACCCGTCGACGTGTACGTCAACGGCGAACTGACCCTCGACGACTTCCAGCCCGGAGATCTCGCCGGCCCGCTGGATCTGCCTGCCGGCGACTACGAGGTCGCCCTGACCGCGACGGATGCCGCAGACGACTCCGCGCCGGTAGTCGGGCCCATCACCCTGACGCTCGAGGCCAACAAGAGCTACACCGCGGTCGCACACCTCACCGAGGCGGGCGAGCCCTCGGCGACGCTGTTCACGAACGACACCGCGGCCACCGCGCCCGGTGACGGCCGCCTGACCGTGCGTCACGTGGCAGCCGCTCCCGCGGTGGACATCCTCGCCAACGGTGCGGCGGTCGTCACCGGACTGACCAACCCCGAAGAGGCGACGCTGAACCTGCCCGCCGGTGTGGTCTCGGCCGCCGTCGCCCTGGAAGGCACCACCGACCCGGTGATCGGCCCCGCAGACGTCGACGTGCAGGAAGGCGTGCTCACGATCGCCTACGCATGGGGCAGCGCCGAGGACGGCAACCTCGCCCTCGCCGTGCAGACCGTCACCGGGCTCCACTCCAACCCGGGTGGCGTGAACACCGGCTCGGCCGGGCTCGTGGCCGAGAACCAGCCGATGTCGCTCATCGCCCTGGGTGGCGGACTGGCGCTGGCCCTCGCGGCTGGATCGATCGTCGCCGCTCGCACTGCCACGGCCAAGCGACGCTGACATGACGATGTCGCGAGGTTTCCGAATCGTCGCCGTGCTCACGGTGATGATGACCCTCGCGGCATGCTCACCCCCCGACGCGGAGGGCGTGGCCCCGGCCCCGTCCTCCGCGGCGGCGCGCACCGAGACGGCGGCGCCGGCGCCGACGCCGACGGTTCAGGTTCCCGTCGCACCGGCTCCTCCGCCGCCGGTGCAGGCGCCGAGTGCGGCTCCCCAGCAGCTGGCATCCGCCGATCTCGGGATCGACATGCCGGTGGTGCCCGTCGGGGTGCAGGACGACGGGTCGATGGAGATCCCGGTCGACCCGGCCGTCGCCGGCTGGTACCGATACGGGCCGGCCCCGGCCGACGCCGACGGGACCACCGTGCTCGCTGCGCACGTCGACTCCCGCGTCTACGGCATCGGCCCGCTCTCGGTGCTGCGAGACGCGCAGCCCGGTCAGACCCTGCAGCTCACCGACGCCGACGGCGCCGTGACCTCGTACACGGTAGAGAGCGTTACCTACATCCCGCGAGCCGAGCTTCCCGTCGACCAGCTGTTCGACCGCGACGGCCCCCGCAGCCTCGTCGTCATCACCTGCGGGGGTGAGTTCGACGAGCAGAGCCGCACATACAGCGATAACGTGGTGCTCGTCGCCCGGGCGTCATCATGACCTCCGTCGTGGATGCCGCGGGCTGCGACACACGGAGGGAGACGGTCATCGAGGACGACGGCGCCCTTGCGACGCGATTCAGCGCGGGGGATCCCGATGCGTTGAAGTCGATGTACGACCGTTGGTCGCGTCTGGTGTTCACGATCGCCGTGAGGTCGCTCGGCGACCACACCGAGGCCGAGGACGTCACGCAGCGCACGTTCGTCTCCGCCTGGACCTCCCGCGACGCGTTCGACGCGGATCGGGGCAACCTCGGCGGGTGGGTGGTCGGCATCGCCCGTCGCCGCATCGCCGACGCACACGCGGCCCGCTCGCGCGCGACACGCCTGGAGCAGGCGGTGACGGCCGAGGCGCTCGCCCCCGCCCCCGACCCCGTCGACGTCGAGGATTCGCTGATGATCGCCCAGGAGATCGAGCATCTCGAGCCCGATGCGCAGCACGTCATCCGCCTGGCGTTCTACGACGATCTCACACACGCCCAGATCGCCGACCGGCTCGCCATGCCCCTGGGTACGGTGAAGAGTCACATCCGACGAAGTCTTTCCCGACTGCGCGCACGATTGGAGGCCGCTGATGTCGCACCTTGACCCCGAACTGGCAGCCCTGATCGCCATGGGCGAGCACGACGCGGCCACCGATGAGCAGAGTGCCCACCTGGCCGAGTGCCTCGAGTGCGCCGACGAGGTCGCCGCGTTCGCGATGGCCGTGGGCGCGGCCCGGGGGGCACTCGTGCAGCAGCCGCTGCTCACGCCGCCGCCACGCGTCTGGGAGGCCATCGCCGCCGAGGTCGGCTTCGCCCCCGCCGCGGAGTCGCCGTCGGCGGACGCGGGGCCCCCCGTGCCCGCCGAGTCGCCGACCACGCACGGCCCGCCGTCCGCGTCGGACGCGCCGCCGGCGCCCCCGGTGCACGATGGCTCGACGCCGGCATCCTCGCCCGCGGCTGCGGCCCCGACCCCGGCCACGCACACGACGGCATCCCCGTCTCGGCACTCCGTGCCCCCGGCTGGGGCGCCCTCCCCGGCGGATACCGCGTCGCACAGCATGCCGCGTGCGGCCGCGTCGCACCGCGTACCGCGACGCGGGCGCATCCGCCGGATGCCCTTGATGCTGGCACTGGCCGGCACCTTCGCCGTCCTCGCCATCGTCGCCGGTGTCTGGGCAGTTCAGAGCGCCGTCGCCCCCACTCCGCAGATCGTCGCAGAGGCGACCCTCGACGGCTTCCCGGCACACGAGGGCGCGCACGGCGCGGCGCTTCTCGAGGAGGTGGACGGCCACAACCAGGTGGTCGTGACCCTCGACGCCGCGGTCCCCGACGACGGGTATCGAGAGGTGTGGCTGCTGACTGACGACGGGTCGGATCTGGTGAGCCTCGGCGTGCTCGAAGGCAGTGAGGGCGTGTTCGACGTGCCCGCCGGCGTTGATCTGGCGAAGTTCAGCGTCGTGGACGTCTCGCAGGAGGCCGACGACGGCGACGAGGCGCACTCCGGAGACTCGATCGTCCGCGGAGCGCTGCAGCCCGCGTGAGATGCGCACCTCGGCGGATGCCGCAACGCCCGGGTGTCGCTCGCGGCTGCGCCACGGCCGCCGCTTAGGCTCATCTGGTCATGATCCGGTTCGAGAACGTCACGAAGCGCTATCGCGGCACCAGCAAACCCGCGCTCAGCGACGTGGACTTCGAGGTGCAACGCGGCGAGTTCGTGTTCCTCGTGGGCGCGTCGGGTTCTGGTAAGTCGTCGTGCCTGCGGCTCATCCTGCGCGAAGACAGCCCCAGCGAGGGTCGAGTGGTGGTGCTCGGTCGCGATCTGCGCACCCTGTCCAACCGCAAGGTGCCGTACTTCCGCCGCCATATCGGCTCGGTGTTCCAGGACTTCCGCCTGCTGCCGAACAAGACCGTGTTCCAGAACGTGGCATTCACGCTGCAGGTGATCGGCTCGTCACGGGCCTTCATCCAGCAGGCCGTTCCCGAGGTGCTCGCTCTCGTCGGGCTCGACGGCAAGCAGAAGCGTCTGCCCCACGAGCTTTCCGGTGGCGAGCAGCAGCGCGTGGCCATCGCGCGCGCTCTCGTCAACCGGCCCCAGATCCTGCTCGCCGATGAGCCGACCGGAAACCTCGACCCGGCGACTTCGGTCGACATCATGCAGCTGCTCGCCCGCATCAACGCCGGCGGCACCACGGTGCTGATGGCCACGCACGAGGCCGGGTTCGTGGATCAGATGCAGCGACGTGTCATCGAGCTCAGCGGTGGCGTGATCGTGCGTGACGAGCGGCACGGCGGCTACGGCGACACCTCGGCGATTCCGAGTCTCATGCCGGTCGAGGAGAAGGGCGCGGCTGCCGTTGCCGCACTCACTGCGGTGCTCGAGCTGCAGCGCGAGATCATCGGCACCTCGGCCGCCGACATCGCCGCCTCGGCGCCGGGCTCGAC
>NZ_JANJFJ010000405.1:0-3837 GCF_024626565.1 Microbacterium sp. zg.Y909 | reverse complement strand
CCTCGGCCGCGGTGGCCATCGTGTCAGGGCTGCAGGCGCGCAGGGCGAAGAAGTAGTACCAGTGCGCGGCCGGCCAGGCGTTCTTGCCACCGAGCGCGATGGGCTCGACGCCACTGGCCTTGAGGGCCTCGACCGCGGTGACCATCTCATCGATCGTCGTGGGGTTCTCGGTGATCCCCGCGGCGTCGAAGACGTCCTGGCTGTAGAACATGCCGCCGGGAAGCACGGCGATGGGCATGCCGTAGAGCTTGTCGTCGACACGCAGGTTGTCGAGCGTCGTGTCGGGGATCTCCTCGGCGGCGGTGTCGGAGATCGCGTCGGTGATGTCCTTGATCTGGCCCGCAGCGACCATGGCAGCGAGCTTGCCGCCACCGCGCTGCAGGAACAGGTCCGGCGCGTCGCCGGAGTTCAGCGCGGTCTGCAGCTTGCCGTCGAGCTCTTCGTTCTGCACGACCTGCACCTTGATGGTGACGCCGGGGTTCTCCTCCGAGAAGGCGGCGGCGGTCTGGTCCCAGAACTCCTTGCCGGGGCCGGTGGTGGAGTTGTGCCAGAGCGTCATCTCGACGTCGCCGTCTTCGCCGGCACCTCCGCCACCGCCGCCGGAACAGCCGGCCAACGCGAGCACACCGGCTGTGACAGCTGCTGCGGCTGCGAGCGTCCTCTTCGCAATCATGTGATTCTCCTCTTTGAGTGGGCGCAACCCGCATCGTCATGATCCGGGTTGCTGGCAAGTCTCGCCGCACCTCGAAACCCTGTCAAACGTTTTCGAAATCCTTTTTCATGCGTAGTATCAGGGCGATGTCCCGTCGCGCAACGATCCACGACGTCGCCGCTGCAGCCGGCGTCTCGGTGTCGACCGTGTCCAAAGCCGTCAACGGCAGGTACGGCGTCGCCGAAGACACCGTCGCGCGCGTTCTCGATGTGGTGGAGCGACTCGGCTACGAGTCGTCTCTCGTGGCCAGCAGCATGCGCTCGCACCGAACCGGGGTGATCGGTGTGCTGGTGGCCGACTTCGAGCCGTTCAGCGCCGAGGTGCTCAAGGGCGTCGGTGCGGCGCTGCGCGACTCGCGTTACGACCTGCTCGCCTACAGCGGCTCGCGTCAGGGTGGCAGCGCCGGCTGGGAGCGGCGTTCCCTCAGCCGTCTGAGCGGAACGCTCATCGACGCTGCGATCATGGTCACCCCCACGGTCATCGGCGTCACGAGCGAGGTCCCGATCGTGGCCGTCGACCCCCACAGCGGCCGCGCCGACCTGCCGACGGTGGAGTCGGACAGCTACGGCGGGGCACTGCACGCGATGCAGTACCTCGTGCAGCTCGGCCACCGCCGCATCGGCTTCATCGCGGGGCGGCCCGACCTGCGCTCCTCAGAGGCGCGCGACGCCGGTTACCGGGCCGGGCTGCGCGAAGCCGGCATCCCCGCCGACCCCTCACTCGTACGCGTCGGGCTCTACCAGCCCGAGATCGTGCGCGAGCAGGCCCTGGCGCTGCTGCAGCAGCGGGAGCGCCCCACTGCCGTGTTCGCCGCCAACGACCTCTCGGCGCTCGCGGTGATCGAGGTGGCCGGCGAGCTGGGCCTGCGCGTTCCGCAGGATCTCTCCGTTGTCGGCTTCGACGACGTGCCCGAGGCTTCCCGCGTGCACCCGGCGCTCACCACCGTCGCCCAGCCCATGCGCCGCCTCGGGGCGGTCGCGGCCGAGTTCGTCGCCGCCCTGCTCGCAGGTGAGACACGCGATGAGCTGCACGTGACGCTGCCCACGCGCCTCGTCGTGCGGGGCTCGACGGCTCCCCCGGCCGGTCCCGGGCGCTGACCGGCATCCGTTCGCGTCACAACCCGTCACACTCCGGCCGGGGCGCGGAGCACCGTCCTAGAGTGAGGGCGGCTCGAGAACCGGAAGCCTCCGCCTTGAGCAGCGCCGCCCATCGCGGGGTCTGCAAGAGCCGTGCCGCCGCCGTGACCATCCCGGCATCCCGACATCAGGAGGAGCACACTCATGTCCGCGATCCGCACCACCACCGCAGGCAGCCTGCCCCGCACGCAGGCTCTCATCGACGCCAACGCCGCGCGCACGTTCGCTGACGACGGCTTCACTCTGCAGACCACGCCCGAGTTCGAGGAGCTGACGGCGCAGGCCGTCGCCGACGTGGTCGAACGGCAGCGCCAGGCCGGCATCACGCTCGTCGGAGACGGTGAGTTCGGAAAGGCGATGTCGAACGCCGTGGACTACGGGGCGTGGTGGTCGTACTCGTTCCAGCGCGCCGGCGGCCTGTCGCTAACCGACGTCAACGCGTTCAACGAGCCGCCGGTGCGCTCGGAGGCCGGGAACATCCGGCTGACGTCCTTCCTCGACCGCCGCGACCGGCAGCTGTTCCCGGCGGTGTACGCCGAGGCCGTCGAGGTCGGGCGCAACGCCACCGGCTTCCCCACGACGACCGGTCCCATCACGTACCGCGGCCAGGAAGCCGTGGCATCCGACATCCGCCACCTGAAGGCGTCGCTGCGCGACGGCGAGCAGGGCTTCCTCACCGCGATCGCTCCGGGCTCGGCGGCGCGGGTGCGCAACGACTACTACGCCACCGAGGAGGAGCACATCTGGGCGTGGGCCGAGGCCCTCCGCGAGGAGTACCGGGCGATTGTGGATGCCGGCCTCATCCTGCAGCTGGACGACCCGTCGCTGGCCGAGAACTTCGACCAGATCAACCCCGAGCCCTCGATCGCCGACTACCAGGCCTTCACGAAGATCCGCATCGACGCGATCAACCACGCGATCGCGGGGCTCCCGAAGGAGCAGGTGCGCCTGCACCTGTGCTGGGGCTCGTGGCACGGGCCGCACACGACCGACATCGAGCTGCGGCACATCCTGCCGGTCGTGCTGGGCGCGAACGTGGGGTCGATCTCGTTCGAGGCCGGCAACGTCCGCCACGAGCACGAGTACACCGTGTGGGGCGAGGTCGCCGTGCCTGACGACCTGGTGCTCGTCCCCGGCGTCGTCAGCCACGCGACGAACGTCGTGGAGCACCCGGACCTCGTCGCCCAGCGCATCGGCCGGTTCGCCGACATCGTGGGCGCCGACCGCGTCATCGCCTCGACCGACTGCGGTCTGGGCGGGCGCATCCACCCCGACATCGCGTGGGCCAAGCTCGCGTCCCTCGGCGAGGGCGCCCGTCGCGCCTCGGCGAGCGCCTGATCCAGGCTGCTCACCTGTCGCAGATTGTCGCTGCGGTCGCTTCCAGGCGACACTTTGCGACAGGCGAGCACGTCCGGAGACCCGGCGCCGATGCCGGCACCGACAGATGAACGGATGCCGCTGCACGTGGCATGCGCCCCGACACGGCAGAATCGAGGGATGACCGTGCACGACCCGAACCTGCCGCCCGCCCACGCATGCCTCATCGTGCACGGCAAGGACCAGCCGGGCATCGTGGCCGCCGTCTCGGCGATGATCACGCGCATCGGCGGCAACATCGTCGCGTTCGATCAGTACTCCGACAACCCCGAAGGCGGCGCGTACTTCCAGCGGGTCGTCTTCCACCGCCCCGGCTTCGCCGCGGACCGACCGGTTATCGAGGACGAGGTCGCCCGGACGCTCGCGGACTTCGACCTGCAATGGTCGCTGACCGACCAGTCGGTGCCCAAGCGCATGGCGATCCTGTCGTCGAAGCAGGACCACTGCCTGCTCGACCTGCTCTGGCGCCATCGCCGTGGCGACCTGCCCGTCGCCATCCCGATGGTCGTGTCCAACCACGCGACCTCCGCCGAGGACGTGCGCTCCTTCGGCGTGCCGTTCTTCCACGTGCCGTCCACCCCCGGCCCCGACAAGTCGGAGTCGGAGGCGAAG
>NZ_JANJFJ010000404.1:0-3874 GCF_024626565.1 Microbacterium sp. zg.Y909 | reverse complement strand
GGACGCGCCCGTCGTGGCAGCCGATGCCGGAGTCACCTTCGTCATGCCGGTGCTCAACGAGCGGGCGTACCTGGAGCGGGCGGTGCGCACCGTGCTCGAGCAGGACCTCGCCGGTCGCCCCGTCGAGTTGGTGCTGGCCCTCGGGCCCTCGAGCGACGGCACGACCGAGCTCGCGCGAAGGCTGGCCGCGGCGGACCCCCGGATCGTCCTGGTCGACAACCCCGCCGCCGACATCCCGGTGGGGCTGAACCTCGCCATCCGGGCCGGCCGGTACCCCACGATCGTGCGCGTCGACGCGCACTCCGAGCTCACCGGGGATTACACCCGCCGTGCCCTCGAGACTCTCGAGCGGGTGCGCGCCGCGAACGTCGGCGGCATCATGCGCGCCGACGGCCGTACCCCCTTCCAGCGGGCGGTCGCACGCGCGTACAACTCCCCCATCGGCCTGGGCGGCGGCGCGTACCACAGCGGCGGAACCGAGGGACCGGCGGAGTCGGCCTACCTGGGGGTCATGCGGCGGGCGGTCCTCGAAGAAGTGGGCATGTTCGACGAATCCGTGAGGCGGGGCGAGGACTGGGAGCTGAACCTGCGCATCCGACGCGCGGGCTACCGCGTGTGGTTCGACCCGGAGCTCGCCGTGACCTATTGGCCGCGCGAGAGCTGGACGCGACTGGTCCGCCAGTTCTTCGCGACCGGAAAGTGGCGCGGTGAGCTGGTGCGCCGGTACGGCCGACGCAATTCGCTCCGCTACTTCGCCCCGCCCGGGCTCGTCGTGCTGGTGGTGCTGGCGCTGCTGCTCGCGGTGCTGCAGGCGACCGGTGTGGTCACCGGCTGGGCGTCTCTCGCGGCGTCGGTGCTCTACCTGCCGATCATCGCGTACGCGATACTCGTCGTCGGCGTCGCCGCCGGTCGCGGTGGCGGCAAAGGGTGGCGAGACAAGCTGTGGACGCTCGCCGTGCTCCCGACGATGCACCTGTCGTGGGGCACCGGCTTCATCGGGGGCGTGCTGCGCGGCGCCCACGACACCGTGGACACCTCCCGGCTGGGCACCCGCAACACCCCCCTCCCCTGAGCCCTCCCAGGGTCCGAGCGGTCAGCGGTCGACGAACCCCTGGTCGAGGATGCGGGCGACCACCCGTTCGGCAGCATGTCCGTCGTCGCGCGCGTTGAACCGCCGTCGCCACGCCGAATACGCCGCGGCGTACTGCGCGGGCACGCCGTCGTCGGCCAGCGCCGCGATGAGGTCGTCCGCCGAGCGCACCACCGGGCCGGGTGCGTGAGACGCGAGGTCGAAGTAGAACCCCCGCAGCTCGCCCCTGTAGTGCTCGAGATCCGGAACCAGGAAGTACATGGGCTTTCCGGTGACGCTGAAGTCGAACATGACCGAGGAGTAGTCGGTGATGAGCGCGTCGGCGGCCAGCAGCAGCCGCGCCGTGTCAGGGAACGCCGTCACGTCGATCACGCGCGGCCCTGTCGCATCCCGTCCCGGCAGCAGTGTGCGCGAGTGTCCCCGCACGAGCACGACGGCATCGGATGCGGCGGCGAGCTCGACGGGATCCACGAAGTCCACCATCTGCTCGCGGTCATCGCGCCACGTCGGTGCGTACAGCAGCACGCGTTCGTCGTCTCGGATCCCGAGCTGGCGGCGGGTCGCAGCGCCGTCGCCCGAGACGAGGACGTCGTTGCGGGGGTAACCCTCGACCCACACCGGCCGCGAGAGGAAGGCATAGGCCTTCTTCATGATGCGAGCGGCGTACGGGTTCTGTGCGAGCAGCACATCCCACCGTCGCGCCTCCCGGACGACCGCGATCATGCGGCGGGCGTCGAACCCCGGTCGATGCAGGGCGAGGCGCTTCAAAGGCGTCCCGTGCCAGGTCTGCAGCACCCGCTGGCCGCGGCGGCGCTCGAAGCGCCGGCGCAGCCAGTCGTTGACCACCAGCAGGCGGGACGCCCCTCGGGCGCGCCACCACTGCGGGGTGCCCTCGACGACCGCGACGGCGCCTTCTGGGACGGCCACCGACAGATCCACGACACTCCAGTACCGCACCACGCCAGGCGCCACACGTGCCAGCTCCCGGTCGATCGCCAGCGGGTTGCAGCTGGCGTTGCGCCCGTAGAAGCTCTCGAAGAACACGGCGTTCTCGAGCTCGCCGCGCCCGGTGACGTACCGGCGTTCCAGGGCCGCCTGCCCGTCGCCGGAGTCGTAGGCCGGGTCCACCGGCGGTCCGACCCGCAGCACGGCGCCGTCGAGCTGGGCACGAAGGGTCCCGAGCATGCTGAGCGGCACCGAGGCCTCGGCATCCATCGGCTCCCCGTCGGCGCCGACGACCGTCACGTCGTATCGGCCGGTCGGCAACGGCAGCTCTGGCCCGCCCCACCGCGACGCGCGCAGCGGGAACACCGCACGCCATGTGGCGCCGCGGCCCGAAAGGCGCGCCGTGACCCGCGCGCGCGGCCCGACGAGCTCGGCGCGCTGGGGGCGCGGTCCCGTGCCGCTCAGCTCGAGTGTGGCACCGTCCTCGGCGATGAGGCGTGCTCGGATCATGCCGGTCCCTTCGATCGTGTGGCGAGGCCTGCCCGGATCGCACGGTACACCCGCGCGGTGTTGTGTCCGTCTCGGTACGCGTGCATCCGCTCGCTCAGACGGCGCGATCGGCTCACGCACTCCTCGCGGGCCGCGGGGTCTGCCAGCACGACGTCGAGCCTGGCGCAGACGCCGTCCCAGTCCGTCGCGTGGTCGGCTCCCGCGACGTCGGCATAGGTGCCGTAGAAGCCGCGCCGGGCGGCGTACGCTTCGAGATCGGGCGCGAGGAAGAGCACGGGCAGGGGAACGAGTCCCGCGTCGTAAGCGAGCGAGGAGTAGTCGGTGATGAGCACGTCGACGCCAGGCAGGGCCGGTGTGACGTCGGCGAGGACGTCACTTCCCATGAGACGCACGCGGTCGACGCCCGAGGGCGGTGCGTAGCGGCCGGCGCCGAGGTGATGCGGACGCACGAGCAGCGTCGCATCGTGCCGCTCGAGCACCTGCTGGATGCGACGCCATTGCGCGGCGTCCGGGATCGACGGATCCACATCGCCGTCACGCCAGGTCGGGGCGTAGAGCACCCAGCGGGTGCCGGGCGACGCGGATGCCGGTGCGCCCACTGCCCGGGCGATGATCGCGCGCGCCGCCTCACGACGGGAGGCGGGGGTGCCGATCGAAAGCACGTCGACGCGGGGTTCGCCGGTGACGACCACCTGGCCGTCGTAGAGTCCGAACGCCGACTCGAGACGTCCGCGTACGAGATCGGAGGCGGCAGGGAGCACCGCGATGGCCGCCGCGGTGCGGCGGTACATGATGCGCAGGAACGCCCTCACCGCCCGCGAGCGGGGAAGAAAGCCGCTGCGGAGTGTCTCGGGCGAATCCAGTCCGATGCGTTTGAGCGGGATGCCGTGCCACAGCTGCACCACGAACGCGCCCGAGACGGCGTAGCGGTTGGCGTCGCCCAAACCGTGCGTCACGACGACGACACGGGCCCGGGCCGTCTGCCACAGTCCTCGGACCGAGCCGCGGGGCACCGAGCGAATGCCGCGCTCACGCGCCTCACGCGCCTCGGCGGCGGTGCCGGTGAGCCACGTGGCATCCACGCCGTGCCGATCGACGGCTTCTCGCCACAGCGCCCAGCCGCCGTCGGCCAGACCGGCGGCGGAACCGAACACCCAGGTGTCGCGCGCGCGGGGCACGAGAAGCGTGAAGAGGCGACCGGCCGCGTAGAGCGGGATGCGGGCCAGCTTGCCGGCGTTGCCCGCGCCGAACGAGAAGGACGCCACCCCGCGAGCCTATCGCGGGGTGGCGTCCTGGCCGGTCAGCGGACGCTCGTCAGTCGACGAGCTC
>NZ_JANJFJ010000403.1:0-3892 GCF_024626565.1 Microbacterium sp. zg.Y909 | reverse complement strand
ATCTTCAGCAGCTCCTGCTTGATCTGCCCGCGCGCCCACGCATCGACGACGAACGTGTCGGGGGTGGGGCGGCCCACGAGCAGCGGACTGATGCGCTTGTTGCGCGAGACCTCGGACAGCACGGCGTTGTCGGTCGAGCGCAGCACGAGCACGCCCTCGCCGAAGCCCTCGACGTCGGCGCGCTCGATGACCAGGCGGCCGTAGCGGTTGACCGTCTCACGCAGGTCCATCGACACCGATGCGGGCACCGGAAACCGCGACCAGCGCTCGAGGGTCGCGAGCATGTCGTCGGCGTCGTGGCCGGCGGCCCGCGCGTTCCACAGGCCCAGCCGGGTGATGCGATACGTGTGGATGTGCTCGGGGGCGCGCTCGAGCTCGGCGAAGATCGCCAGTTCGTGGCGCGCGGTCTCAGCGTCCGGATGGGCTACTTCCAGCAGCACCGTCCGGTCGCTCTGCACGATGAGAGGGCCGTCAGCCATAACGTGCAAGTCTAGTCCGCGCGCGGCGGGGTGAGGTCGCCCGCCCGCCGCCCGCGCCTGTTCGTTAGCCTCGCGGGATGCACAGCTCCGAGCTCCGCCGCGTCAGCTTCCCGGCTGGCACGCGCATCGGCCTGTTCCGCGTCGAGGGGTTCGCCGCTCCCGACGTCGACGACTTCGTGCAGGAGTGTGAAGTGGCGCTCGGTGCCCACGAAGAGGGCCGCGTTGCGCGCCTGACCAGCGAGGACGTCGTGACGAAGGAGTTCCGCACGTTCGTGCGCAAGGCGGGCTACTACGACATGGATGCCGTCAGCGAGTTCCTCGACCGGGTCGCCGACGCACTGCGCCAGCACGAGCAGCGCGTGCCCTGACTCAGAGGGCGCGCACCGCCTCGATGCTCGCCACCGGCAGGGTGCGCTCGACATCGGCCGCCTTGTCGCGCCCGCGCAGGCGTCCGCCGCCCAGGCCGCTGGCCTCGAGGGTGAAGTCGCGGCTGCTGCCGTCGGGAAGGCGCACCGTGACGGTGATGAGCGCCTTGGCGCGCACGGCCTGTTCGAGCTCGCGACCGAGCCACGCGGCATCCGAGTCGGACTCCCGCGCCCCGCGCAGCCGCCCGATCAGCGGCTCGTACGGGCTCGCCGTCGGCGGGGCCGGGGGAGCGGCCAGCTTGTGACGCAGCACGGTGCGGGTGTGGCCGGAGGTGTCCTCCATGCTCACGGGGTAGCGGGCGTCGGCGAGCGCCCAGAACACTGCGTCGGCGTTGGAGCGCGATGTCAGGCCTTCGGAGTGCCGCATGAGGGCCAGAGACCGCAGGGCCTGGTCCACGGCGAGCGTGTCGAGCACGGCGCGGTCGTCGCTGCGCACGAGCGTGACACCGGATGCCGGGTCCTCGACGACCCGGATCAGGCCGTGCCGTGCGGCGGTGCGCTCGATCTCGTATGCCAAGGGCTGGGGGAGGCCCGTCAGCGAGAGCGCGGTGAGAAAGTCGCGCAGCGACTCGGCCGTTTCGCCGCCCGTGATCGCCGCCCCGATGGAATCGGGCGTGAACCGGTAGCTCGAGGCCTGCGCGCGGGACTCGCGCAGCGCCATGGTGCGCAGGCGCATGTCGAGGTGCGGCGCCAGCGGCCCCGGGGCGATGGCCGTCAGGTCGTTCTGCAGGAAGACGCGGTCGACTTCAGGTGGCAGCAGGCTGCGGAGCGCCTCGAGGTCGGCGTCGCCGCCGGCGGCGAGTCCGCGAGCCCAGGGGGCACTGGAGCCGTCGGGGCCGATCAGAGCCCACCGGTGCAGCAGCGAGCGCCACTGCTCGGCGCGCGCGGGCCAGGTCGGGTCGAACGGATACGCCTGTGCCCACTCGGCGGGCGACGACCAGCCGCCGTCGTCGGTGCGCAGGGCCGCCGGCAGCGCGTCGCGCAGGCGGCGTGCGACCTGGTCCCAGCGTTCGACCGTCCCCGCCTGAAGCCACTCCAGGCCATCGGCAGTGACGAACCATTCCTTGTCGGTGGGGGCGGTGAGGCCCGCCACCGACGACAGGGCCACGAGTTCGTCTGCGGTGGCGGCATCGGTGACGATGCCGGCATCCATCAGCCGTCGACGCTCGGTCGCGCCCAGCGCGCCCGAGCCGATGCGCGAGAGCGGCGTGGTCAGCGCGAGCTGCAGGATGTCGGCGAGGGTCGCGGCGGCGGTGAAGGCCCGTTCTGCAGCCGCGTCGGCGGGCTCCGGATCGGATCGAGGCGCCTCGGAGGGCGTTGCGGCGGGAGGCGCGGCCGCGATCGCCTGCACGACGGCGCGGTAGACGGTGCCGTCGGGGGCGGCCAGGGCGCGGGAGATCAGTGCCGACCGTGCCGGTTCGGCCACGGTGCCGCCCTGCGCGGCGACGAGCGCCTCGGCGAGGGGCCGGGGGAGCGCCGCGAGGGCACGCGCGAGAGGAGCGGCATCCTGCACGCCCTCGGCCGCGTCGAAGAAGTCCGCCCACGTCGCCGACGGCGAGATGCCGCGTTCGGTCAGCAGCGCGGTGAGCGCGGCATCGTCCTGCCCGGCGAGCCAGCTCGCCAGAACACGGGAGTCCGCCGAATGCGCCACGTCAGCCTTCCCTGTTGGCACGAGCCCTTCGTGCGAAGCTCATGATCAGCAAAGCGATCAGCAGGACGAACGCCACGGGCGGGGCGAACCAGACCAGCGCGCCCACCGTGGGCCACAAGCCTTCGCGCATGTCGGCACCGGTGGCGGAGCCGATCATGATCGCCAAGAACGACACGATCGACAGCAGCAGCAGACCGAAGGACATGTACGCCAAGATCCGGTCGATCCTGCGGACCGGCACCTCTCCGCGTGAAGTGGGTGTGCTCATCGGCACCAGACTACTGCGTGGTCGGTACCGGTAGGCTTTGTTTGGGGCCGATTTGGCCGCATTTCGTCCTGCCCGTCACGGGCACGATTCAGTGGAGTTCGCATGCCCACCGGCAAGGTCAGGTTCTACGACGACGAGAAGGGGTTCGGCTTCATCTCCGCCGATGACGGCCAGGACGTCTTCCTGCACGCCTCCGCCCTCCCCGCCGGCACGACCGGCCTCAAGCCGGGCACCCGCTTGGAGTTCGGCGTCGCCGACGGCAAACGCGGTCTGCAGGCGCTGTCGGTTCGCGTGCTCGAGGCTCCCGTCAGTCTCGCCAAGCGCTCCCGCAAGCCCGCCGACGACATGGCGATCATCGTCGAAGACCTCGTGAAGCTGCTCGACGACATCGGCGGCGATCTGCGCCGGGGGCGTTACCCCAGTGGCTCGCACGCCAAGAAGGTCGCGGCCGTGCTGCGCAAGGTAGCCGATGACTTCGAAGCCTGAGCCTGCCGACGAGCGGCTGCTCCACGCGCACGACCTCGCCCGCGCGGCCCTGCGCGAAGTGACGCCGGATGCCACGATCGGCGACGCCGCCGGCTACACGGTCGAAGACGGCGGAGTCGTCTCGCTGCGCTTCAACAACCGCATGCCGGGATACCCCGGCTGGTTCTGGACCGTGAGCATCGCCGTGGTCGAAGGCTCCGATCCGACCGTGCTCGAGGTGGAGCTGCTTCCCGGCGACGGTGCGCTGCTGGCCCCCGAGTGGGTGCCGTGGGCGGTGCGTCTGGCCGACTACCAGGCCGCGCAGGCGGCTGCGGCGGCGGCGGCCCTCGAAGCGGGCGAGCTGCCCGACGCGGATGCCGACGAACGCGACGCCGATGAGGACGACGACGTCGACGACCTCGACGACCTGGATGCCGCGGACTTCGACGAGGACGGCTCGGCGATTCTGCACGGCGGCGACCTCGACGGGGTGGACATCGACGAGCTCGACGAGAGCGTGGTTGTCGACGAAGACGACGAAGACGACGACGACGAGGACGACGACGACGAGGACTCGGACGACGACGACTCGGACGACGACGAG
>NZ_JANJFJ010000047.1:0-9928 GCF_024626565.1 Microbacterium sp. zg.Y909 | reverse complement strand
AGAAGGTCGCCGGTGGCTGGACCAACTTCGACGCCGCGGTCTCCACGCCCGAGCTCATGGGCCAGGTCGGTCGCCTCGGTAAGGTGCTGGGTCCCCGTGGCCTCATGCCCAACCCGAAGACCGGCACAGTGACCCCCAACCCGGCCAAGGCCGTGGAGGAGATCAAGGGCGGAAAGATCGAGTTCCGTGTCGACAAGCACGCCAACGTGCACTTCGTCATCGGCAAGGCGTCGTTCTCGGCCGAGCAGCTCGACGAGAACTTCAAGGCCGCGCTCGAAGAGATCGTGCGTCTGAAGCCGTCGAGCTCCAAGGGCCGCTACATCCAGAAGGGTGCCATGTCGACCACGTTCGGCCCCGGCATCCCGCTGGACGTCAACGTCTTCTGAGCCGACCCGCTCACACACAGGGACCTCGCCTCCGCGCGGGGTCCCTGCGTCGTTTCCGGGCGGTCTGCCGGGCGAGGGCGCTCACGAGAGGGTGCTCGCCTGTCGCGAATGGTCGCTGCAGGCGCCGGGAAAGCGTGGTCCGCGTCAGGTGAGGGGTGGGCGGGAGGAGCGGGAGCGCGAACGGGAGTGGCGTGGACAGTGGAACGTGAGGCTGGTCAAGCGGTGGGCAGGACGTCGAACCCGGCGCCGCCGCCGGCCTCGCGCTCGGTCACCGCTGCGGCATCGACGCGAGAGCCCGGCGGGCCGTCGGCCATCCACGCGAGCACGGCGTCGACCTGGTCCGCGGTGCCCTCGATCTCGGCCTCGACCGAGCCGTCTCGGCGGTTGCGGACCCAGCCCGATGCGCCGGCATCCGTCGCCACCATCCGCAGGGTGTACCGGTAGCCGACGCCCTGCACCTCGCCGCGGACGATCACGTGCACACGCCTCATGGCACCATCGTGCCGCGCGCGGCGTCGGCGCGCGACCTGGGTCAGTGCGGCAGCACGAGACTGACCGCGAGCACCGCCATCACGACGGCGATGACGGCGTCGAGCACGCGCCACGCGCGGGGAGTCGCCAGCCACCGCCCGAGGAATCGTGCACCGTAGGCGAGCGAGAAGAACCATACGACGCTCGCCGCCATCGCGCCGAAGGCGAACACCCAGCGCAGGTCGCCGTGGGTGGTGGCGACGCCGCCGAGCAGGAAGACCGTGTCGAGGTAGACGTGCGGGTTCAGCCAGGTGAGTGCGAGGCAGGTCAGCAGCACCGGCGCGAGTCGAGTCCGCGCCACGGTCGCGCCGGGTGGGGCGGATGCCGTCTCGCCGCGGGCCGGCTGCGCCTGCGCCGTGCCGGCGGTGAGCGCCGCGCCGCTGGGTCGCCACGCGCGCCGAGCGGCCAGCACGGCATAGCCGAGCAGGAATGCCGCGCCCGCCCACCGCACGACGTCCACGAGCCACGGCATGGCCTCGAGCGCGATGCCGAGTCCCGCCACTCCGGCCGCGACCAGCGCGGCATCCGACAGCGCGCACACGATCGCGACAGCCGCGACGTGCTCGCGGCGCACCCCCTGGCGCAGCACGAAGAGGTTCTGCGCGCCGATCGCGACGATGAGCGAGAGACCGAGCGCGAAGCCGGCGACGAGGGAGGGGAGCACATGTCGACGTTACGTCGCCCGGGCGGATCAGTACAGCTCATGATTCTTCAGTCTCGTTAGCATGACTTATGCCTCGAATCCCCGTGGACCTGGCCGAGACCCTGACGGTCGTCATCGACGAGGGCACGCTGGATGCCGCGGCGCGGCGCCTGCACGTGACGCCCTCGGCGGTCAGCCAGCGCATCAAGACGCTGGAGCAGCACGTGGGCCGAGTGCTGCTGGTGCGGTCGAAGCCCGTGCGCGCCACGGATGCCGGCCGGGCGGTGGTGCGGCTGGCGCGGCAGTTCGCGCTGCTCGAGCATGATGCGGTGCGTGAGCTCGGCGGCGAGCAGGCGGCGGTGACCTCGGTGCCGCTGGCCGTCAACGCGGATTCGCTGGCGACGTGGTTCCTGCCGCCGCTGGCGCGGCTGTCGCGCCGGCACCCGGTCGTGTTCGATCTGCACCGCGACGACCAGGACTTCACCGCGGGGCTCCTGGAGAGCGGCACGGTGATGGCGGCCGTGACCTCGCAGGGCGCGCCGGTCGCCGGGTGCGCCGTGACCGCGCTCGGCACGCTGCGCTACGAGCCGGTGGCCACGCCCGGCTTCGTGGCGCGGTGGTTCCCCGACGGAGCCGACGTCGGTGCCCTCGCCGCGGCGCCGCTCGTGGACTTCGACCGTCGCGACGACATCCAGCGCGCGTGGCTCGGCCGTCGCGGCGTCGACCCGGGGGCGCCGCCGCGGCACTATGTGCCGGCATCCCACGACTTCGCCTCCGCCGTCGCGCTGGGGCTCGGCTGGGCGATGCTGCCCCGTTTGCAGTCGCAGCGCGCCCTGGATGCCGGAGAGCTCGTGCTGCTGGGCGACGACGCGGTCGACGTGCCGCTGTACTGGCAGCAGTGGAATCTGCGGTCCCCGCTGCTGGATGCGATCGCCGACGAGCTCGTCGGCGAAGCGCGGCGGGCGCTCGTGTCGGAGTGAGCGGGCCCCGCCGCCCGGTCAGTCGTCGCTGACGCGCAGCACCGACTTGCCGCGGGTGTGGCCACGCTCCAGCTCGGTGTGCGCCGCGGCGGCCTCATCCAGGTCGAACACGCGATCGAGGAAGACCCGGATCGACCCGGACTCCAGCAGCCGCGAGAGCGTCGCCAGCACCCCGCCGTCGGGGATCACCTTGTACGACGTCGCGCGCACGCCCGCCGCGGCGGCCGCCTCGGCGTAGCCCGGCCAGCCGCCCGTCGGCACCAGGATGTACAGGCCGCCGGGGCGCAGCACCGAGAGGGAGCGGCTGCCGGTGTCGTCGTGCACATTGCCGACAAGGTCGATGACGACGTCGACGTCGCCGGCGACGTCCTCGAACCGCGTGGTCGCGTAGTCGATGACCACCGACGCCCCCAGCTCGCGCAGCCACGGCAGGTTGCGCTCGGAGCCGGTGGCGGTGACATGGGCACCGAAGTAGGCGGCCAGCTGCACGGCGAAGTGGCCGACGCCGCCGCTGCCGGCGTGGATCAGGATGCGCTGCCCCTCATGCGCGTGCGCGGTCTCGACCACGAGGCCCCAGGCGGTGAGGGCGGCCAGGGGCACGCCGGCCGCTTCGGCATGGGACAGGGATGCCGGCTTGCGCGCGACCGACAGCGTGGGCACGACCGCGTACTCCGCGTACGTGCCGCCCGAGCGGGGGAACGGCACCATGCCGTAGACCTCGGTGCCCGGCGGGAGCGGGTGCGACTCGTACGGGGACTTCACCACGACGCCACTGAAGTCGAAGCCCAGGGTGCTCGGATACGACGTGATGCCCGCGGTCGCCCCGGCGCCGCCGCGGGTCTTCGCATCGATCGGGTTCACGCCGGCGGCGACGACGCGCACCAGCACCTCGCTGAGGACGGGGCTCGGCACCGGCACGTCGTCGACCCGCAGGACCTCCGCCCCGCCGGGGTGGTCGAAGACGACGGCGCGCATCGTGGGTGGGGGATCGGAGACGACGACGGCCCCGGCGTCGGGGACGGTGGTCGATCTCAGCGGCCGGAATCGCATCGGTCGCTCCTTCCGCGCCCCGCGGGTAGGCGGCGGCGCTGCTCGGTTCGGCCCGGGATGGGGTGTCGTCCCAGTCAACCCGCAATTTGTCTCGCCCGTGTTACGCGGGTGCAACGACTCGCCCCCGCGGCATCCGCCCCCCGGCATCCTCGCGGTTGGGGTGGGTGGGTGGGCGGTCAGGCGCGGGCGGCCAGGGCGTCGACGTTGGCGGGAGACAGCACGTGCTGAGTCACCATGATCGCCGCCCCCCGCACACCGGCGGTCTCGCCCGCCTGCGACTGCACTATTCCGAGGTGCTGCGTCGCCAGCGGGATGGACCGGCGGTACACCACCTCGCGCACCCCGGCCAGCAGGTGCTCGCCGGCGTGGGCGATGCTTCCCCCGATCACGATGATCGATGGATTCAGCATGTTCACCACGGTCGCGAGCACCTCGCCGACCTCGCGCCCCGCCTGGCGGGTCGCCGCGATCGCCGCCGGGTCGCCCAGGCGCACCAGGGCCACGACGTCCGCGCTCGTGCGCGCGTCGATGCCCTGGGTGCGCAGCTCCGCGGCGATCGCGGTGCCGCTCGCGATGGCCTCGAGGTCGCGTTCGTCGCCCGGCGGCCGGGGGGAGTCACGGCTGTACGGCACCTGCACGTGGCCCATGTCGCCCGCCGAGCCCTGGGCGCCGCGCTGGAGCCGGCCGCCCGAGATGATCCCCGCGCCGATGCCGGTGGACACCTTCACGAAGACGAGGTCGTTCACCCCCGGCCAGCTGACGGCCTGCTCGCCGAGGGCCAGGATGTTCACGTCGTTGTCGACGAGCACGGGGACGGCAAAGGTGCGCTGCACGTAGCCCGGCACGTCGAACCGGTCCCAACCGGGCATGATGGGCGGGTTGGTGGGGCGGCCGGTGGAGTGCTCCACCGGGCCCGGCACGCCGATGCCTACTCCGACGAGGCGCGCGGGCGCGGCGTCGATCTCGTCGAGGAGTGTGTGGGCGTCGGCGAGGGCGCTGTCGAGGACCGCCTCGGGGCCCTCTGCGATGTCCTGCGGGCGCGTGCGCGAGGCGAGGATGTGCCCCGCGAGGTCCGCGACCGCGACGGTGACGTGGGTGGCACCGAGGTCGACGGCGAGGGTCAGCCCGGCGAGCGGGTTGAAGGCGATGCGGGCGGGCGGCCGTCCGCCGGTCGAGACCGCCTCTCCCGCCGGCCGCACGAGCCCCGCCGCCAGCAGCGCGTCGACGCGGGATGAGACCGTCGACCGCGCCAGCCCGGTGAGTGTGGCCAGCTCCGCCTTCGTGCGCGCGCGCCCGTCCCGCAGGATCTGGAAGATCTCGCCGGCCTCGGGGTTTCCCATTCCCGTGCCCCGTGCGACGTCGACCATGCGGACAGTAAAGCACACGACTTGTGCGCGTCTTTGCGACGGCATTCGCATCTGTGCACGAGAACTTTTGACGGGGTACTAGCAAAAGCTGTCGTCCGCGTGTCAGAATCACCGGCATGACCACGGACGTTCTCGACACCGGTGTCGACACGATCCGCACGGGGTTGCTCGGCGGCGGTTTCATGGCCCGCGTGCACGCCGCAGCGGCGCGGGCGGCCGGATCGCCGCTGATCGCCCTGGCGTCCTCCACGCCCGCCCGCGCTGCTGAGGCGGCCCGTCGGCTCGGCGCGGAGCGCAGCGAGGCGGACGCGGGGGCGTTGGTGGCGGCATCCGACATCGACATCGTGCACGTCTGCACGCCGAACGCCACGCACGCGGCGTACGCGCTGGCCGCACTCACCGCCGGGCGGCACGTGGTGTGCGAGAAGCCGCTCGCCACGAGCGCCGCCGACGCGCGCCGCCTGGTCGAGGCCGCAGCGGATGCCGGTGTCGTCGCGGCCGTCCCGTTCGTCTACCGCTACCACCCCATGGTGCGCGAAGCGCGCGCCAGAGTGGCGCGGGGAGAGGTGGGCACCCTGCTGAGCGTGCAGGGGGCCTACCTGCAGGACTGGCTGCTCGCGGCATCCGACGACGACTGGCGGGCCGACACCGCGGCGGGCGGGCCGTCACGGGCGTTCGCCGACATCGGCTCGCACCTGTGCGACCTGCTCGAGTTCGTCGCGGGAGAGCCGATCGTGCGTCTCACCGCCGTCACCCGCCGCGTCTTCGACCGGCGGGGCGGTCACGCGGTCGGCAACGAGGACATCGCCGCGCTGACGGTCGAGCTCCGCTCGGGCGCAGTCGGCAGCCTGCTGGTGTCGCAGATGGCACCCGGGCGCAAGAACGGGCTCGTCCTGGAGCTGCACGGCAGCTCGGAGAGCCTCCGATTCGCGCAGGAGCAGCCGGAGGAGCTGTGGGTCGGGGGGCGCCGCGGCTCCCAGCTGCTCCTGCGCGATCCTGCCACGGCCGACCCGTCATCGGCCCGCCTGCAGCGGATGCCGGCGGGGCACCCGATGGGATACCAGGACGCCTTCGACGGCTTCGTCGCCGACGTGCACGCCGCCGTCCGGGGCGAAGCGCCCGACGGCCTTCCGACGTTCGCCGACGGGCTGCGGGCGGCGGTGCTCGCCGAGGCGGTGCTGGCGTCGGCCGCGCGGCGCGAATGGATCGAGGTGGCGCCGTGACCGACACCGCGCTGGCAGACGCCCCGGTCCCCGCCGGGCCGGGAGACGTCGTGCTGCGCGCACACGGCATCGGCAAGAGCTTCTTCGGCGTGCCCGTGCTGCAGGACGTGGCGATCGAACTGCGTCGCGGCGAGGTGCACGGCCTGGTCGGCGAGAACGGTGCCGGCAAGTCCACCCTCATGAAGATCCTCGCCGGCGTGCATCAGCCCGACGCCGGAACCGTGGAGTACGAAGGGGAGCGCGTTTCGTTCAGCCACCCCCGCCAGGCGATGGATGCCGGACTCGTCACCGTGTTCCAGGAGTTCACCCTGCTGCCCGAGCGGTCGGTCGCCCAGAACGTCTTCCTCGGGCGGGAGCCGCGGCGCGGCGGCCTCGTCGACAAGCGCGGCATGGTGGCGCGCACCCGCGCACTGCTGGACGACCTGGGCGTCTCGTTCATCGACCCCGCCGGCCGCGTCGGCTCGCTCACGGTCGCCGAGCAGCAGATCGTGGAGATCGTCAAGGCGCTGTCGTTCGACGCGCGGGTGATCTCCATGGACGAGCCCACCGCCGCCCTCAGTGATCACGAGGTGGAGCTGCTGTACGCGATCGTGCGCAAGCTGACCGCGCGGGGCGTCGCCGTGCTCTACGTCTCGCATCGGCTGAAGGAGATCTTCGACCTCTGCGACCGCATCACCGTGCTGAAGGACGGGATGCTGGTGTCGACCGACCGTGCGGCGGACCTGACGACCGGCGAGCTGGTGCGTCGCATGGTCGGCCGGCCGATCCAGTCGTACTTCCCCGGGCCGGTGGCCGGCACCGTGCGCGGCGACGCCCGCGTGGAGCTGGAGGCGTGCGGCAACGAGTTCGTCGACGGGGTGACCCTGGTCGCGCACGCCGGCGAGATCGTCGGCATTGCGGGGCTGCAGGGGTCGGGACGCACCGAACTGGTCGAGGGGATCTTCGGCGTGCACGGGTTCACCCGCGGCACCATGCGTCTGGACGGGCGCCCCGTGCGACTGCACACAGCGCGCGCCGCCGTCCGGGCGGGGCTGGCGCTGATCACCGAGGACCGCAAGGCTCAGGGGCTCGCACTCAGCCAGTCCGTACGGGACAACACCCTGCTGGTCGTCCGCAGCGTCTTCGCAGGGCGCACCCGCGCGGCGCGCCGCGAGGCACCCGGCATCCTCAGCTCGCTCGAAGTGACCGCCGGCCGGCTCGACCAGGAGGTGCGTTACCTCTCCGGCGGCAACCAGCAGAAGGTGGTGCTGGCGAAGTGGCTCGTGACCGGTCCGCACGTGGTGCTGTTCGACGAACCCACCCGAGGCATCGACGTCGGCGCGAAGATCGCCGTCTATCAGCTCATGCGGCAGCTGGCCGCAGACGGCAAAGCGGTGCTCATGGTCTCGAGCGAACTGCCCGAGGTCATCGGAATGAGCGACCGCATCCTCGTCATGCGCGACGGCGAGCTGGTCGCCGAGCTGCCCGCCGGCGCAGGCGAGCACGAGGTGTTGGCCGCCGCGACGGGATCCGTGGCCGTCACGGAGCCGCATCGTGGCACGGGGGAGGCGGGGCGATGAAGCGCCTGCGGATCGACGCCAGCCTCATCGTGCTCGGCATCCTCATCCTCGTCATCGCAGTGGGCGCGATCCTCGTCGCCACCACCGGGCGCAGCTTCTTCAGCCCGGGCAACATCCGCGACATCCTCACCGGCATGAGCGTGCTCGGGCTGGTCGCCATCGGGCAGACGCTGGTGATCCTGGGGTCATCGCTGGACCTGTCCGTGACGTACGTGATGAGTCTGGCCAGTCTCATCGCGGCGACGACCATGGCGGGGAACGCGGGCAACGTGCCCTGGGCGGTGACCCTGACGCTGCTGGTCTGCGCCGGCATCGGCCTGGCCAACGGTCTCATCGTGACCGTGCTGAAGGTGAACGGCTTCATCGCGACGCTGGGCGTGGGGCTCATCCTGCAGGGTGTGCTCAACACCGGGTACCAGGGGAGCGCCGGGTCGGTGCCGTGGTCTTTCCAGCTGGTCGGCGCGACGGGCATCGGCCCCATCCCGGTCTCGACGGTGATCATGCTCGCCCTCGCAGCCGCCGTGTGGTTCCTGCTCGATCGCACCCGCACCGGTGCGCACCTGTACGCCGTCGGCGGCGACCCCGACGTCTCACGGCTGTCGGGTCTGCGCACGCAGCCGCCGCTCATCGTCGCCCACGTGCTCTGCTCGGTGTTCGCCGGTCTCGCCGGGCTGCTGCTGGCGAGCAGGCTGGGGGTGGGAAGTCCCACGGTCGGACAGCAGGGCGGCTACGCGCTGCTGTCGATCGCGGCGGTGGTGCTGGGCGGCACCCTGCTCATGGGCGGCCGCGGCTCGGTGTGGGGAACCATCGGCGGCGTGGCGATCTTCGCCGTCGTCGACAACGTGATGAGCGTGATGCAGGTGAACCCGTTCCTCAAGGACGTCGTCCGCGGTGTCGTGATCGTCGCGGCGGTCGCCGTCTACAGCCGTCGCGCCATCGTGCGCCGGCGGGCACGGTTCGGCCCCGGCGGCACGCGGACGGGTGGCGATGCCAGGGCGGCGGCGGCCGCGCCGGCGATGGTGGCGGCATCGGCCGACCTGCTCGCGGACGCCGACCACGTGGGCAGCCGGCCGGCGGCGGCGACCGGAGGAGGTGACGGCAGATGAACGCGGTGCGCACGCTGCTGAGCCCGCGGGGTGCGGTGTTCCTGCTGCTGGTCGTTCTTCTCGTGGCGGTGACGGTGCTCAACCCCGGCTTCGCCGAGCCCGGACAGTTCATGCGGTACATCCAGCGCGTGGCGCCCATCGCGATCGTCGCCATCGGGCAGTACTTCGTCATCATCGCCGGCGAGTTCGACCTGTCGCAGGGGTCGCTCATCACCGCGCAGGTGATCATCGCGGGCAACCTTGTTGGCCAGGATGACTCGCGGACCGTGCCGGTGCTGGCGCTCATGGCCGTCTTCGGGGTCGCCGTGGGGCTCGTCAACGGGCTGCTCACGACCCTGCTGAAAGTGCCGTCGTTCATCGTGACCCTCGGCATGATGCTTGCGCTGCTGGGAGCGGTCATGTGGTGGACCGGAGGAGCGGCCACAGGCAACCCGGCCGACAGCTTCCGGCAGATCGGGCGCGGCGGCATCCGCGACATCCCGCTCATCGAGTTCCTGCCGTGGGCGGTGCCGATCCTCGGGGCCTGGCTGGCTTTCGCGGTCTGGCTCACCCGCCGCCCACTGGGCAAGATGCTCATCGCGATCGGCGACAACCCGCGTGCCGTTCGCTACTCCGGCGCGCGGGACTGGTGGATCGTCACGCGCGCGTTCGTGCTCTCGTCGCTGTCGGCCACCCTCACCGCCGTGCTGCTGGTCGGCTACGCCGGTGTGCACCCCGCGGTCGGTCGCGGCTACGAGTTCATCGCCATCACCGCCGTCGTGCTCGGCGGCGTCGTGCTCGGCGGGGGCCGCGGCTGGATCGTCTCCGCGGTGGCCGGGGCGTTCGTGCTCGAGGCACTGTTCCTGCTGATGAACTTCGCCGAGATCCCCACGTCGCTGCGCGATTCCGTGCAGGGCGTCATCATCATCGCCGCCGTGGCGTACTCGGGTGTCGCGTTCCGCGCCCGCCGCCGCGCGACACCACCGGCCACCCCCGCACCCGGGGCGGACTCCGAGACGCCTCCGGGCCGGTCGGATGCCACGCCCGGACCATCCGTCCTGGCCGCCGACGGCGGCACGGCAACCAGAGGAGAATAAGCAATGC
>NZ_JANJFJ010000046.1:0-9623 GCF_024626565.1 Microbacterium sp. zg.Y909 | reverse complement strand
ATCAATGAAGATCGCCACCACATCGGTGGCCTTCGTCGGCCTCTTCGCCCTCGCGGCGTGCACGACCGACCCCGCGGTGGCGCCGCCGGACGCCACCGGATCCGGTGACGCGGCGGCGCCGGCCGGGAACGAGTGGTTCGACCAGGAGCTCTTCGACGCCCAGTTCGCCCAGCGCGAGGTGGAACCCGCCGGCCCCGAGGACGAGCCGTACCTGCAGCACATCGACGCGGAAATGGTCGACACCGCGCAGTACGCCAGCGACGGTGCGAAGAAGGCGTGCTTCGCCAACGCGTCGATCTCCAACCCGTGGCGTCAGACCGGCTGGATCACGATGAACCAGCAGCTGAAGGCGCTGCAGGACGCGGGCGTCATCAGTGAGATGGAGACCCGCGACGCGCAGGACTCCGACGACACCCAGATCGCCGACATCGACTACTTCATCGCCGAGGGTGACTGCGACGTGTTCGTCATCTCGCCCAACTCCACGGCGGCCATGACGCCCGCCGTCGAACGCGCCTGCGAGACCGGCAAGCCGGTGATCGTGTTCGATCGGGGCGTGAACACGGATTGCCCGGTGACCTTCATCCACCCGATCGGCGGGTTCGCGTGGGGCATCGACACCGCCCAGTTCCTCATCGACAACCTGCAGGAGGGCGACAAGGTCGTGGCGCTGCGGATCCTCCCGGGCGTCGATGTGCTCGAGCATCGCTGGGCGGCGGCGGAGAAGCTCTTCGACGAGGCCGGCATCGAGGCGGTCGACTACTTCTCCGGCGGCGACCCGGCCGAGATCAAGAACATCCTCAGCGACGAGCTCGCGAAGGGTGACGTGGCAGGTGTCTGGATGGATGCCGGCGACGGCGCCGTGGCCGCTATCGAGGCGTTCGAGGACGCCGGCGCGGATTACCCCGTCATGACGGGGGAGGACGAGATGAGCTTCCTGCGCAAGTGGCAGGACACGGGCCTCACGGGCCTGGCGCCCGTGTACTCCAACTTCCAGTGGCGCACGCCCCTGCTGGCGATCCAGAGCATCTTCGCCGGGGAGGAGATCCCCAAGGAGTGGGTGCTGCCGCAGAGCCCCATCACCGAGGACGAACTCGACCGCTACCTCACCGAGAACGAGGGCATGCCCGACGGTCACTACGCCAAGTTCGGCGGTGAGAACCTCCCGGGCTACCCGGAGGTCTGGCAGCAGCGTCAGATGCCCTGACGACATGCATCGGATCATCGGCGTCAACACCTGGGTGTGGACCTCGCCGCTGACGGATGAGTCGCTCGACCGCCTCGCTCCCCGCATCGCTGCGATGGGGTTCGGGGCGGTCGAGCTGCCGCTCGAAAGCGTCGGCGACTGGTCGGCATCGCGAGCGCGGGACCTGCTCGACGCGCTCGGGCTGCGCGGTGTCGTCGTCGGGGCGATGGGACCAGGGCGCTCCCTGCTCGAGCGGGCGGGAAACGTCGCGGCCACCCAGCAGTACCTCCGCGTCTGCATCGAGGCGGCCCGCGTGCTCGGGAGCCCCGTCGTGGCCGGGCCCCTCTACGCCCCCACGGGGGTCACCTGGCGGATGAGCGCCGCGGAGCGGGAGGATGCCGCCGCGCAGCTTCGCCGCAACCTCGCGCCCCTGGCCGAGCTCGCCGTCGACAGCGGGATCACGCTCGCGATCGAGCCCCTCAACCGCTACGAGACGAGCGTGGTGAACACCGTGGGGCAGGCGCTGGAGGTGTTCGGGCCGCTGCTGGGGTCGGGCGTGGGCCTGGCGCTGGACACCTACCACCTCAACATCGAGGAGAAGCGCCCCACCGACGCCATCCGTGCCGCCGGAAGCGCCATCGCCCACGTGCAGGTGTGCGGCAACGACCGGGGCCCGGTCGGAGACGACCACACCGACTGGCCGGCGGTGCTCGACGCACTCGACGACGCGGGATACGACGGGATCCTGGGCGTGGAGAGCTTCACGGGGGAAAATGCCACCATCGCCGTCGCGGCATCTGTGTGGCGTCCGCTCGCGGCATCCCAGGATGCGCTGGCGGAAAGATCGCTGGCCTATCTCACCGCGCTGGACGAACAGCGCTGACCCCGCGTCGCCGACGATGCGGGCACCACTTGCGAAGGAGCACACATGGCACACCACCCCGTCACCCTCTTCACCGGCCAGTGGGCCGACCTGCCCTTCGAGGAGGTCGCGCGCCTGGCCGCGGGATGGGGCTACGACGGCCTCGAGGTCGCGGCATCCGGGGACCACCTCGACCTGCGGCGGGCCGACGAGGACGACGCCTACCTGCGCTCGCGGCTCGACATACTCGACCGCCACGGGCTGTCGGTCTTCGCCATCTCGCACCACCTGGGCGGGCAGGCGGTGTGCGACGCGCCGATCGACTTCCGTCACAAGGCGATCCTGCGCGACTACGTGTGGGGCGACGGCGAGCCCGAGGGGGTGCGCCGGCGCGCGGCCGAGGACATGAAGCGCGCCGCGCGGGTGGCCCGCAAGCTCGGCGTCGACACCGTCGTCGGGTTCACGGGGTCATCGATCTGGCCGTACGTGGCGATGTTCCCGCCGGTGCCGGCATCCGTCATCGAGGCGGGCTTCGAGGATTTCGCCGCCCGCTGGAACCCGATCCTCGACGTCTTCGACGGGGAGGGGGTGCGGTTCGCGCACGAGGTGCACCCGAGCGAGATCGCGTACGACTACTGGAGCTCGGTGCGGGCGCTGGAGGCGATCGACCATCGCGGCGCGTTCGGGTTCAACTGGGACCCCAGCCACATGATGTGGCAGAACATCGACCCCGTCGGGTTCATCCTCGATTTTCCCGACCGCATCTACCACGTGGACTGCAAGGACACCCGGCTGCGCCCGCGCAACGGCCGCGCCGGAGTGCTGGGTTCGCACCTGCCGTGGGGTGATCCGCGCCGCGGCTGGGACTTCGTCTCGACCGGGCGGGGCGACGTGCCGTGGGAGGACGCCTTCCGCGCCCTCGATGCGATCGGCTACATCGGGCCGATCTCGGTCGAGTGGGAGGATGCCGGCATGGACCGGCTGCACGGGGCCGCGGAGGCCTTGGGGTTCGTGCGCTCGCTGCTGTGGGAGGCTCCGACAGCGTCGTTCGACGCCGCCTTCCAGAACCAGTAGGCGGGGGAGCGCCGGGCCGCGCCGCGCCGCTTGCCGCGCAGCGCCCGCTGCCGCGCACCGCCCGCCCGCCGCCCCCGCAATCGCTGAAACGACATCTGGCGGCCGAGACGGTGGGAAACAACCATGGTCTCGGCCGCCAGATTGGGTCTCACGGTTCAGAAGCCGGGAAAGCGGGTCCCGTCAGGCCGGCGGCGTGCCGGTCGTCAGAGCGCGCAGCAGTTCGGTGAGGTTGCGGATGTCGCCCAGATCCCAGTCCTCGAGAGCGGCGTGCAGCGTGCCTTGATGCGGCGCACGGGCCGCGGCCAGGCGCGCCAGTCCCTCGGGGGTCGGGGACAACAGGCTCGATCGGCCGTCCGCGGGATCCGGCGTGCGCGTGACCAGCCCCAGATCCTCGAGCTCGCGCACTGTGCGGCTCAGCTGTCCCTTGTCGACCGCGAGGGTCTCGGCCAGGGCAGCCTGCGTCACCGGCTCGCAGCGCACGATGCTGGTGAACACCTTGTAGGCGCCGGGCAGCATGCCGGGACTCACCCGGTCGGCGTTCTCGGTGATGATCTTGCGGAAGCGGACGATCAGCTCGCTGAACTCCCCTTCCAGGGCCCGCACCGCCTCGGCGCGTTCCTCGGAGGTCTCCTCGCTCGTCATCGTGACCACCCTACCGGCGCGCATCGCGGGGGCCGGAGGCCTCGTCTGCGGCATCCGTCGGGTCTGCGGCATCCGTCGGGTCCACGACATCCGTCGCGTCCATGACGCGGTTGGATGCCGTGAGGGAGCTCATCCCCTCGGGAACCGAGACCGTCGCGAAGTCGGCCTCCGCGGCGTGCAGGCGCTCGGTGGTGGTCATCGAGGTCAGCGGCGTGCGCGGGAGGAAGACGATCGCGATGAGGCTGACCACGGCGAACGGCACCGCGATGAGGAAGGCGCGCGAGATGCCGTTGGCGTACATCTCCTCGAAGATGACCCGCAGCGCGGCGGGCATGGTCGCGACGGAGGGGAGGGCGCCGGTCTGCAGCTGGGCGGCCCAGACCGGGCCCTGCTCACCGAGGCTCGCCAGGGCGGCGGCGATGTCGTCGGCGCGCTCGGCGACGAGCTCGGTGACGCGCGAGGCGAGGGCGGCGCCCATCACCGACACGCCGATCGTGCCGCCGAGGCTGCGGAAGAACGTCACTCCCGAGCTCGCGACGCCGATCTGCGAGGGCTTGGCGGTGTTCTGCACCACCAGCACGAGGTTCTGCATGGTCATGCCCACACCCGCACCCAGCAGGAACATGTAGATCGACACGAGCGTGAAGTCGGTGTCGTACTCGATCGTCGACAGCAGCGTCGAGCCGGCGGTCAGCAGGACGGCACCGATCACCAGGAACGCCTTCCAGCGGCCCGTCTTGGTGATCAGCGCGCCGATGCCCATCGACGAGATCAGCAGGCCGGCGATCATCGGGATGGTCATGATGCCGGCTTCGGTGGGCGTCGCGCCGCGGGCGAGCTGCATGTACTGGCTGAGGTAGACCGACGCACCGAACATCGCGATGCCGGTGGCGATCGAGGCGATGACCGACAGCGTGAAGGTGCGGTCGCGGAAGAGGGTCAGCGGGATCAGCGGCTCGCGCGAGCGCAGCTCCACCAGCACGAACAGGGCGGCGCCGACGATCGCACCGCCGAGCATGAGTGCCGTCTCGACGCTCCACCACTGGAACGAGTCACCCGCGAGCGACACCCAGATCAGCAGCAGCGACACCGAGACCGAAAGGAGCACGATGCCGAGGTAGTCGATGCGGGCCTTCTGCTTCGGCCGCGGCGGCACGTGCAGGTTGCGCTGCACGATGAGCAGGGCCGCGACCGCGACGGGGAGGGCGACGAAGAAGTTCCAGCGCCAGCCCCAGGCATCCGTGATAAGGCCGCCCAGGAGCGGACCGCCCACCGTGGCGACGGCCATGACGGCGCCGAACAGGCCCATGTAGCGGCCGCGTTCGCGCGGGCTGATGATGTCGGCCATGAGCACCTGGCTGAGGGCCGCGAGGCCGCCGGCGCCGATGCCCTGAAGCGCCCGGAAGGCGATGAGCGTCTCGGGGTTCTGCGAGAACCCGGCAGCCGCCGTGGCGAGCACGAAGATCACGATCGCAAGCTGGTACAGCACCTTGCGGTTGGTGAGGTCGGCGAGCTTGCCCCAGATAGGCGTAGAGATCGCGGTCGTCAGCAGCGTCGCGGTGACGACCCACGTGAATGCGGACTGGCCGCCGCCGAGGTCGTGCAGGATGACCGGCAGTGACGTCGAGACCACCGTCGAGGCGAGCATCGACACGAACATGCCCAGGAGCAGCCCCGAGAGGGCTTCGAGGACGCGGCGGTGGGCGAGCTTCTCCGCGGCGGCGGCGGGATCGTTCGGGCGGGGGGACTTCGGCACGGGTCTCCTTGGAATGGATGCGAGACGGTGCGACGACGTTGGCGACCGGAAGTTGATGGACATCAACGGTTGAGACAGGTCAACTGTATCTCCAGGGTTGACGTGAGTCAACCATTTCGGCGGAGGAACGGTCGCCACCGCCGGGGGCGGATACTCACTCGGGAACGCGAGTACTCACTCGGGGACGCGCGTACTCACTCGGCGAGGGCGAGGGCGCGGAAGGGCTCGCGCGGTGCGGTCGGCGGGGCGACGAGGGTGCGGCGCTGCATCGTGCGGTGGTACAGCTCGTCGATGAGGGCGGTGGCGAGCTTCACCAGCTTGCCGATCTCGTACTCGTCGCGGTCCACCCATGCGCACCGCGGCTCGTCGCCGACGGGCACGAAGTCCACGTGCTGCTCCCAGGTCACGAGGGTGCGCTCGGCGCCGAGCACGTGCTGCTGCCACCACACCTGACGCAGGTAGGAGCGCGGAATCGACCGCCAGTGCTTGTTGGTCGTCTTGATCTCGGCCAGGATCACCCGGCCGTTCTTATCGAGTCCGACGCCGTCGGGCGTGGCCAGGTGCCGTTTCTCGACCACGGCGTGGAACAGCGCCGACGACGGCTGGATGCCGTGGGTCGCGGCGACCCAGCGGGCGATCTCCGGCTCGCGGCGGCGTCCGTGATCGGTGTAGGCGTTGCCCGAGAATCCCGATCCGAGCAGCTTGGCGTCGGCGGCGCGGGCGATCGCCTTCTCGGATGTCAGCGCCGCGACATCCGTTGCCGTGATGCCGCGCGAGCGCGCCCGCACCCACGCCACGCGGTCGCGGGAATCCGCGACGATGCGAGCGGAGAGTTCGGGGGTCACACATCGACCCTAAACCCGGCCGCCGACGGTATCCGCCCTCCACGCCGCTCGGCGGCGGGTCGGATCTCGTCGGCCGGGCGCGCCGCAGCCGGTCAGGTGCGGGCGCGGCGCATCCGCCGTTCGTAGCCCAGTGGATCGCGATGGCTGTAGCCCACCTGAATGCGCTGGATGCCACCGAACTGCCCGATCGTCACCGCAACGAACAGCACCGACCACAGCACCGCGATGACCGCGAGAGTCGGGTCGGGGTCGACGGCGGTGGCGTAGAAGATCATCGACAGCGAGAACACCGCCGCCAGAAATGCGCCCACCGATGAGATCACCCGGATGAGCAGGTCGGGGGAGTAGGCGAGGAAGCGCACCGCGAAATAATCACCCGGGACGGGACGGCGCGCGCCCGACAGGTACGGCAGCGCTGCCCAGAAGGCCGTGGCCCGGGCAAGGCGCCGTCCTGACAGATGCAGTCGCCACAGCAGCAGAGTCGAGGGCAGTGCGAGCGCAAGGGCGATCACGACACCGACGGCGCCGGAGAGTGCAGCCGTCGCTGGATCTGTGCCCGCCACCGACAACCCGAAGCCGGCGAAGATCGCGGCCAGCCCGGCGGCGGCATCCCCCGTCGTGCCCAGCAGCCCGAGCAGCCACCGTGACGTTCGGCCGTAATCCGCCCGCACGGCCTCGGTGGCCGCGTCCACGCCGGCGATGTTCATGCCCTGCGGCACGGTGGCGACCTCGCCCGCGGCCCGCGCGCGCTCCGCCGTTTCCACAAGGGGGAGCGTCGCGGGCTGGATCATTGCGAACACGTCAGTCTCCTGGGGGGACGGAAGCGGCCAGAATATCGGGCCCGGGGTAGGCCGGCGCCTCCTGGTCGGGATCGAGCAAGGTCGTGGAATCCAGTGCGAGCGCGGCGTAGGGCGCAAGGGCGTCGAGGTGCTCGGGGTCAGGGGTCAGCGCCACCACGAACACATGACCGCTCGCGTCGGGGAGCGGCACATCGGCGAGGATGACCCCGACCTCGTCCCCGTTCGGCAGAAGGTAACGGCTGGTGCTCGACCACCCGTTACGGCCGTCGAGGGCGACGAACGATTCCGTCTGCACATCGTCGCCGATGCGGACGAGGCCCGACAGGCTCCCCGCCATTCGCGCCGCCCGTGCGTCTTCGGGGGAGGGGAGGATCGTCGTGCCGATGAAGAACACCGTGGGCGTCTCCGAGATCCAGGGGAAGATTCCGGCGAAGGTGAACGCGAAAGGCGCTGCGCGCAGCACATCGCGGCCCGCACGGAAGCCTTGCGTCAGTCCGGCACGCGTCTCGTCGTCCACCGCGTCGCCTGCGGCGGCCAGGTACTGCTGCCACCAGCCCTCGGCGACGGCGTCGTCACGGAAAGCCGCCAGCTCGATCCAGCCCTGCGGCACCCGCTGCCACGGTATGCGCGGCTCAGTCGCGGCCACGCTCGGCCAGTTCCGCATCGGTGCGCGGGCCGTCGCCGGAGGCGAGGTTGCGCACGCGCTCGCCGAGGTTGACCGCGGGCTGGGTCATCGCGCCGACCATGTCGGTGCCGGACATATGCGCCTCCGTGAGCTTGGTCGACATCCACAGGGTGTTGGCCTGCAGGGCGATCGGGTTGAAACGCAAGGCGAGCGTGAGGCTGCCGGCTGCGGCGGCCGAACCGCCGCCCGCGAGAGCCAGGCCTCCGCCGCCCTGGATCACCGGGATCAGCACCTGGCGGGTGCCGTTGCCCAGCGCGGTGCCGAGTTTACCCAGCGCACCGCCGAGTGCGAGCCCGGCGAGCCCCATGACGAAGTCGCCGGCCGCGCCCTCCTCCCCGCGCAGCGCCTGCAGGCCGTCGATCGCGACCGAGGCGATCGCGAGCCCCAGCGCGATGGCGCCGATGGCCTGCCCCACCCCCGGGATGAACGCCGCGAACAGGGCGACGACCGCCATGATCGGACCGATGGTGTCGATGATGTCCTCGAGGATGGGCATCACGTTGTCCATGAACCAGTCCGCGGCATCGGCTATCGAGTCGCCCACGCCGCTGACGAAGTCCTTGAACTTGTCCCAGTTGCTGCCCGAGTACTTGGAGATGATCTCCGAGCTGCCCTGAAGCGCCTGGGCGCAGACCGTGGCGCACCCCTCGACCTCGGACTGCAGCGTCCGCGCGCGACGGCGGATGCCGTCGAGATCGCCTTGCGCGCTCTCGGCGAGCCGCAGGGCGAGGGCCAGGTCGTCGCCGGCGCCTTCCGCCAGCGGGTCGGCGCGGTACTGCGAGGTCGTGGTCGCCAGCGAGCTCTGGCGGCTGGCGAGCGTGGCCTGCGCCACGCGGGCCTGTTCTTCCAGGCGGGCTGCGCGCGCCTGGAAGTCGGCGAGCCGGTCGGCCCACTCCGTCAGCGACCCCCGGGAATCCTCGAAGGCGGTGCGGATGTCGAGCAGGTGGGGGCGGAACTCCGAATCCAACGACGAGCGGAAGGCGTCGGCGGTCATGCCCTGCCACTCCGCGGAATCCCCGCCTCTCATGAGGTCCAGTGCATCGTCGGCGCTCCGACGGCCCGTCTCCAACTGCTCGGCGAAGGAACGCACCGCCGCGACATCGCCCGGCGCCGGGTCGAACCCGAGCGCGGCGAATGCGCTCACCGCGCACCACCGGGTCGGTGCGACGCGGCCTGCGACGGCGGCGTGCTGAGCGCGTCGGCGAGCGCGTCGTCGGTGCCCTCGAACGCGTCGGCGACGCCGTTGAGCGCGGTCGCCGCACCGCCGGCGTATTCGCCGAGCTTCTTCAGCCCGATACCCCACGAGCTCCCGAGCTCGTCCAGTCGGCTGCGAAGGTCTGCGTGGGCCACGCTCGCCCCCGAAATCGACGCGAATCCGCTTGTCGCAGCCTCCAGGCGTTGACCGATGTCCGAAAGCGTCGCCTGCGTCCGCCGCAGCGCCTCTGTGTCCACTCTGAGATCCGGCATCAGCTCTCCTCCCTGCTCGCACTCAGCGTAGGAACGGTGCGGGGGAGAGGGGGATGGGGAGAAGTCCCCAATTCTGGGGCCAGGGCGGATTTTGCCGCATGGAGCGTACGACGTATGCTGGGACACAAGCCAAAGACCGTCGGTCATCGGTGTGCGCGCAAGCGCATCACGATCGAAGCTCTGCACAGCAGGGGCCCACGCAGGTGTACAGAACGATTCTCAGGAATTCAGCTCCGTGCGCTTGCGCCGGAGCTTTTTTGTTGTGAGGGAGCGACGGGCTGAGGTCGACGCCCGCCACCGCGGAGC
>NZ_JANJFJ010000402.1:0-3892 GCF_024626565.1 Microbacterium sp. zg.Y909 | reverse complement strand
CGCCGGTGACGACGCCGAGCTTGGCCGAGAGGTACTGGATGAGCCACGCCATGACGTTGCCCACGACCACGACCCAGACCAGCAGATAGCCGTAGCGGGCTCCCGCCGTCATGTTGCTGGCGACGTTTCCCGGGTCGAGGTACGCGACACCCGCGACGATCGCCGGGCCCATCAGCCAGGCGAGGGGGCGGGAGGCGGCCGGCCGCCGAGGGGGCGTCGGCGGCGCGTCGAGCGCGGCAGATTTCGGCATGCCGAAAAGTTAGCAGAGGTTTCGGCGCGCCGAAAAGAGGTCGGCGCGGTCGGAATTCCCGCGGAGCGCGGACGGGCGGGGTCGCCGTGCCTGCAGGGCGCGGGGAGGCGGAATTCCGACCGCGCTGCGGTGGCTAGCCTGGTTCGATGACCGATCTCGCCGACGCCGACGCCGCACCCGACGCCGACGCCGCACCCGAGGCCGAGCCGACGCTGCCCTACGGCGTGGGGCCGTGGCCGGGGGGACCCGAGGCGTGGCCGGACGACCCCCGCTACGACCCCGAGCTGCTGGCGCACGGCGATCGGCGCAACGTCGTCGACCAGTACCGCTACTGGACGATGGCGGCGATCGTCGCCGATCTCGACGCCAAGCGGCATCCGTTCCACGTCGCCATCGAGAACTGGCAGCACGACATGAACATCGGCTCGATCGTGCGCAGCGCCAACGCGTTCGCCGCCGCCGAGGTGCACATCGTGGGAAAGCGCCGCTGGAACCGCCGCGGGGCCATGGTCACCGACCGGTACCAGCACGTGCGCCACCATGAGGACGTCGCGGCCTTCGCCGCGTGGGCGGCCGATGCGGGCCTTCCGATCGTGGCGGTCGACAACGTGCCGGGATCGGTGCCCGTGGACCGCGCCGACCTCCCCGAGCGGTGCGTGCTCCTTTTCGGTCAGGAGGGTCCGGGGCTGTCGCCCGAGGCGCTCGCCGCGGCCGCCTCGACCGTCGAGATCGCGCAGTACGGTTCGACGCGCTCCATCAACGCCAGCGCCGCGGCCGCGGTCGTGATGTACGAGTGGTGCCGCCGCTGGGCGTGAGGGTCAGGCCCCCGCGGTGATCCACTGCGGCCGGCGCACGCGCCACGTGAGGGTCGCGAGCCGGGCGAGCATGTAGACGCCGAAGAAGGTCGCCGCGAGCCACGCCAATCCGGCGGCGCCGACGGGGTGCAGCACGGCCACGAGCGCCAGCGCCGGAACGAAGGGCACGAGGTTCAGGCCGCCCGCGATCGCGAGGTAGCGCACGTCTCCCGCCCCCATCAGCACGCCGTCGAGCACGAAGACGACACCGCAGATCGGCTGCGCCACGGCGAGCACCAGCAGGGCCGGCTGCACGAGCGCCGCCACCTCGGAGTCGCCGGTGAAGACGAGCCCGATGACCCCCGAGCCCGCCGCGACGAGTGCGCCGACGAGCACGCCGAAGCAGGCGCCCCACGCGAGCGTGCGCTGCAGCACCCGCCGCACGCCGCGCTCGTCGCCGGCGCCGAGGTTCTTGCCGATCAGCGCCTGCGCGGCGATGGCGAGGGCGTCGAGGGCGAACGCCGCAGTGGAGAAGATGGTGAACGCGATCTGCCAGCCGGCGAGCTCTTCGGTCCCCAGCATCGTCGCCACCGCGACGGTGGCCAGCAGCGCCGCCCGCAGCGACACGGTGCGCAGGAACAGCCACCCACCCGACCGGGCGGACCCGCGCACGCCCTCGAGGTGGGGGAGGGCGGATGCCGCATGGCGGCGGGCCAGCCGCCGCACCACCAGCGCGTACGCGCCGACCATGCCCCACTGGGCGACGACCGTGCCGGCGGCCGAGCCGGCGATGCCCCACCCGAACCCGTAGATGAACAGCCAGTTCAGCAGCGCGTTCGCCACGAAGCCCAATCCCGCGATCCACAGCGGCGTGACGGTGTTCTGCATGCCCCGCAGCAGCCCGGTGGCGGCGAAGACGATGAGCATGGCGGGCAGGCCCCACATCGAGATGCCGAGGTAGATCTCCGCCTGCTCGGCGACCTCGGCGGAAGCGCCGAACAGTCCGACGATGGTCGGGGTCGCCAGCGACCCGACGAGGGCGAGCACCGCGCCCAGCCCGAGGGCCAACCACAGGCCGTCGATCCCCGCGCGGACGGCCGAGGCCATTTCGCCCGCACCGAACCGGCGGGCGACGGCCGGCGTGGTGGCGTATGCGAGGAACACCATGAGCCCGACGATGGTCTGCAGCACGGCGCCGGCGATGCCCAGGCCCGCCAGCGGCACCACGCCGAGGTGGCCGACGAGCGCGGCATCCACGATCAGGAACATCGGCTCGGCGATGAGCGCCCCCAGCGCCGGCACGGCCAGGCGCAGGATGTCGCGGTTGAGCGGATCGCGCGTGGTCACCAGACGAGCCTAGGGCCGGGTGGGCACCGGCCCCCGCCTCGGCCGACGTCGGGCGGGGCGCATATCCTGGGAGGATGACCGATGCCCTCCGTTCCGGTCTCGCGCTCGACGAACTGAGCCCCGAGATCCGCCCCCAGGACGACCTCTTCCGCCATGTGAACGGCGCGTGGCTGGAGCGCACCGCGATCCCCGACGACAAGGCGCGCTGGGGCTCGTTCCACCTCATCGCCGAGCAGGCCGAGAAGGACGTCCGCGCGATCATCGAAGAGGCGCAGCAGGCGGAGCCCGGCACCGAGACCCGCAAGATCGGCGACCTGTACACGAGCTTCATGGACACCGAGCGCATCGCCGCCCTCGGTGCCCAGCCGCTGCGCCCGCTGCTGCAGCAGGTCGACGCCATCTCGTCGATCCCGGAGCTGCTCGCGACTGTCGGGCACCTCGAGCGTGACGGCGTGGGCGGATTCCTCGGACTCTACGTCGAGCCCGATCCGGGCAACCCGGTGCGGTACGTGCCGTTCGTGCTGCAGAGCGGGCTGTCGCTCCCCGACGAGAGCTACTACCGGCTTGAGAACTTCGCCGAGACCCGCACCGCGCACCGCGCGCACATCCACCGGGTGCTGGAGCTTGCAGGCGTGGCGGATGCCGCCGATCAGGCCGATCGCATCGTGGCGCTCGAGACCGAGCTCGCCTCGCACCACTGGGACAAGGTGCGCAGCCGCGACGCCGTCGCCACCTACAACCTCATGAGCTGGGCCGACGTGCAGGCGCTCGTCGGCGTGGACCTGGATCCGTGGCTCGAGGCGCTCGCGCCCGGTCGCAGCGAGGCGTTCGCCGAGGTGAACGTCAGCCAGCCGTCGTACCTCGCGGGCCTCGGTGCCCTGCTGAGCGAGGACCGCCTGGAGGACTGGAAGGCGTGGCTGCGGCTGCAGGTAGTCCACAGCGCGGCGCCCTTCCTCTCGGACGAGTTCGTCGAGGAGAACTTCTCGTTCTACGGCACGCAGCTCACCGGCGTGCCGGTGAACCGCGAGCGCTGGAAGCGCGGCGTTGGCCTGGTCGAGGCCGCCCTGGGCGAAGCGGTCGGCAAGGTGTACGTCGAGCGTCACTTCCCGCCGCAGGCGAAGGTGGCCATGGACGAGCTGGTCGCCAACCTCGTCGAGGCCTACCGTCAGTCGATCTCGGGTCTGGAGTGGATGAGCCCCGAGACGCGCGAGCGCGCCCTGGCCAAGCTCGACGCCTTCACGCCGAAGATCGGCTTCCCGGTGAAGTGGAAGGACTACGACACCCTCGAGATCGACGCGACCGACCTGCTCGGCAACGTGCGCCGCGCGCGCGTGTGGGAGCACGACCGCCAGATCTCGCGTGTGGGCCAGCCGATCGACCGCGACGAGTGGTTCATGACGCCGCAGACGGTGAACGCCTACTACAACCCGCTGATGAACGAGATCGTGTTCCCGGCGGCGATCCTGCAGTACCCCTTCTTCGACGCCGAGCGCGATGCCGC
>NZ_JANJFJ010000401.1:0-3905 GCF_024626565.1 Microbacterium sp. zg.Y909 | reverse complement strand
AAGAAGGCGCCCGCGAAGAAGGCACCCGCGAAGAAGGCGGCCACCTCGAAGGCCAAGTCCGACGAGGAAGACATCGACGAAGAGGAGATCGGCGACGTCGACCTCGAAGTCGACGTCGACGCATCGGATGCCGACGACGACGCGCCTGCCACCCCGGCTCGCACCAAGGCCAAGCCGGGCGACGAGGCGGCATCCGACGACGATGACGACGATGACGACGACAAGAAGAAGCCGGCCTTCAGTGAGCCGCTTCCGACGGGCGCGATCGTCATCTCCTCGAGCGATGAGGACGACGTCCCCGTCTACTCGACGCAGATCACCGGCGCGACCGCCGACCCGGTCAAGGACTACCTGAAGCAGATCGGCAAGGTGCCGCTGCTGAACGCGGCCGAAGAGGTCGAGCTCGCGATGCGCATCGAGGCGGGACTGTTCGCCGAAGAGAAGCTGTCGCACATGTCGGCTTCGGAGAAGTCGTCGCAGCTGGGCCTGGACCTGCAGTGGGTCGCCCGCGACGGCCACCGCGCCAAGAGCCACCTGCTGGGTGCCAACCTGCGCCTGGTCGTCTCGCTCGCCAAGCGCTACACCGGTCGTGGCATGCAGTTCCTGGACCTCATCCAGGAGGGCAACCTGGGCCTCATCCGCGCGGTCGAGAAGTTCGACTACACCAAGGGCTTCAAGTTCTCGACGTACGCCACCTGGTGGATCCGTCAGGCGATCACCCGCGCCATGGCCGACCAGGCCCGCACCATCCGCATTCCGGTGCACATGGTCGAGGTCATCAACAAGCTGGCCCGCGTGCAGCGGCAGATGCTGCAGGACCTGGGCCGCGAGCCCACGCCCGAGGAGCTCAGCCGTGAGCTGGACATGACGCCTGAGAAGGTCGTCGAGGTTCAGAAGTACGGCCGTGAGCCCATCTCGCTGCACACCCCGCTCGGCGAGGACGGCGACAGCGAGTTCGGCGACCTGATCGAAGACACCGAGGCGGTCGTGCCGGCCGACGCGGTGGGCTTCACCATGCTTCAGCGCCAGCTCGAGTCGCTGCTGGACTCGCTCTCGGAGCGCGAGGCCGGTGTCATCCGCATGCGCTTCGGCCTGGGCGACGGCCAGCCGAAGACCCTCGACCAGATCGGCGACACCTTCGGTGTGACCCGCGAGCGGATCCGCCAGATCGAGTCGAAGACGATGGCGAAGCTGCGGCATCCGTCGCGTTCGCAGTCGCTGCGGGACTACCTCGAGTGATGGGCGAGGTTCCGATGTCGGCCGTGCCCAACGATGGCAAGGCCCTGACCGTGACGGTGGACGGCGCCACGTTCGAGCGGATTCCGATCCGCACGCGCGTGGTCATGCCCGAGGACGATCTCGACGCATTCATCCGCGAGTATGCGGCGGACGTCGTGCAGCCGGGCGACCTGCTGTTCGTGACGGAGAAGATCGTCGCGATCACGCAGGGCCGGTCGTACCCGATCGACTCGGTGCAGCCCCGCAAGCTGGCGAAGTTCCTGTCGAAGTACGTCACGAAGACCTCATACGGCATCGGCCTCGGCATGCCCGAGACGATGGAGATGGCGCTACGGGAGTGCGGCACGCCGCGCATCCTGTTCGCCGCCGCCGTCGCCGCGGTCACGAAGGCGTTCGGTCGCAAGGGCGACTTCTACCGCATCGCCGGCGACAAGGCGCGCGCCATCGACGGCCCGACCAGCGGCACGATCCCGCCGTACAACAAGGCTGTCGTGCTCGGGCCCGAGCGTCCGCGTGAGGTTGCCGCCCACCTGCAGCAGCTGCTGGGTGGCGGCTTCGACGTCGCCGTGGTCGACATCAACGACATCGGCGGCAACATCCTCGGCTCGACGCTGGACAAGGGCAGGGAGGCGCTTCTCGTGCGCATCCTCCGCGACAACCCGCTGGGCCAGGGCCACCAGTCCACGCCGCTCGGGATCGTCCGCCCCTCCTGACGCCGACGCCGACGCCGACGCCGACGCCGAGTGAGTATTCGGCACATCGAGTGAGTATTCGACCCCGCGAGTGAGCACTCGCGGGGTCGTTTGCGTCGGCCGAGTGAGTATTCGTCGCCTCCGTCGTGCCGGAGGCTCACTCGGGTTCGGTCGCACGGTGGGTGCGTCCTCAACGGCATCCATCGGCGGCCGTGACACCAGCCGCGATTGTTGGCGGCACGGCCTAGACGAGAGGATCACGGCCGGCAGGATGCCGGCTCAGCGCCGTGGCAGGCGCGGCTCAGACGCCGCGAATACTCACTCGGCCGCGCGAATACTCACTCGGCAGCGAGTCAGAAGCCCATCGCGGCACGGTAACGGGGGAGGTGCCCGTGACGGATGCCCGTCGCGGTCGGCTTGTTCTCGAACACACCCGCACCCCAGTTGCCCTCGACCAGCAGCGGCCGCTCCGGCCCGACGACGATGTCCCAGCCGACGTAGCGCACCTGCGGCACCACGAGGGCGACGTCCGTGACCAGCTCGCGCACCTGATCCATCAGCGGCAGCTGGAAATCCGCGATGCGGTAGCCGGTCTCGGGGTGCGTCTCGTACAGGTGCCCATGAACGTCATAGCCCTTGCCGAGCGCGTGCCCGTTCTCGTCGAGCACCGTGTAGAAGCCGCCGAACGACCCCTGGTCGCTCACCTGCCCACGCCCGAACTTCTGCGCCATGTTGATGATCTCGACCGTGCCGTCGTCCTTCACGAACGTCGTCACCCGCGTGGTGTTGACGGTGCCGGGGCACGTTGCCGCGATGTCAGGGTGCTGCTCGATGTTCTCCTCGATCAGCACCTCGCCGCGCGAGATCAGGTCGCTGTGGAAGGCCGCCCAGTCCTCGACCTCCGAGGCCAGGTACCGACGCACGCCCAGCCCGGACTTGCTGACCGGCACCTTGGCGATGAGCACGGGATGCCGCTGCGCGAAAGCCTCGAGTTCGGCCGCGTTGCCGGCGGTCAGCTCGAGCCACTCCCGACCGAGGAACCGGTCGAAGTCACGGTTGAAATCGATCTTGTTGTGGAACCGGTGCACGTGCGCGGGGTCGTCATACCGGTTGGAGAGCTCCAGCGCGAGCGGACTGGTCACCCAGGTGGCGCGCTCGGCGCGTGTGAGGATCGCGAAGTCGAACTCCAGATAGTCGTTGAACCCGACGCGGTGGCGGGCGGCCGACCAGAGCATGTCGGCGAGGACGACGGGGTATCGCTTGCCGTGCACCTTCGCGGTGAAGCGTGCCCGGTCGGTCACCGACGCGACGTCGATACGACGGGCGCGCTCGAGCAGAACGCGGAAACGGTGTTGAAGCGCGAGGCCACGCGAGGCCATGAAAGTCCTCCCCGGACGAAAAAGCGGTGCCCCGCCAGTCTAGGCGGGGCACCGCAACAGGCCGTGACGGCCCTGGGTCAGTGGGACTCGATCAGCCGCGCCGTCTCGTCGTGCCAGCTCGTGGCGACGGCACGCAGCTTCTCTTCGTACTTGCGCCCGTGGTGAGCGCAGAAGAGCAGTTCGCTGCCGTTCACCTCTGCGGCGATGTACGCCTGCGCTCCGCAGGAATCGCATCGGTCGGCCGCGGTCAGGCGGTAGTCGAGGACGGCGGTCTGGTGGTCGTGTGTTGAGGTCATGCTCATCTCGGTGCCTCCTCGGGATGTCGCGCTGCTGTCGGTCTCCACATACAACCACGCAGACCTCCGAATCATGCCCCGCGGCAGGGACATTTCGCTCAGCGCGTACGCCCGCGACCGCGCCGGGCGTGTCAGTCTGCTGTCGGCCGAGTGTGTCGAGGGCCTGCTGTCGGCCGCCCCGGATAATCTTGAGGATTGTGACTTCCGAGTACTCCGCCCATCATCTCCAGGTATTGGAAGGTCTCGAGGCCGTACGCAAGCGGCCCGGCATGTACATCGGCTCGACCGACTCGCGCGGC
>NZ_JANJFJ010000400.1:0-3920 GCF_024626565.1 Microbacterium sp. zg.Y909 | reverse complement strand
CAGGGCACGCGGCGCCAGTACCGGACCTCGGTGATCATTCCCGGGAACCGGGAGAGCGTCCCCTCCCTGAGACGCGGAACGCCCCCGGATGCCGTCAGCGACAGCATCCGGGGGCGTGGTGTCGGGGCGTCAGACCGAGCGGAACGCGACGACCGCGTTGTGCCCGCCGAAGCCGAAGGAGTTGCTGATCGCGAGCTGGTCGCCGTCGCCGAGCGGCGTCGGTTCTCCCGACAGTCGGAAGGGAACGGCGGGGTCCTGCTCGGTGAGGTTGATGGTGGGGGGCGCGACCCGGTCACGCAGAGCCAGCACGGTGAAGATCGCCTCGAGCGCTCCGGTGCCGCCGAGCAGGTGGCCGGTCGATGCCTTCGTCGCCGACACGGGGATCTCGTCGACGCGATCGCCGAAGACCGCCCGCAGCGCCTGGTACTCGTTCGGGTCTCCCACAGGGGTTGACGTGGCGTGGGCGTTGATGTGCGTCACGTCGTCAGGGGAGGCATCCGCCTGGGCGAGCGCCATCGACACGGCGCGCGCTGCGCCCTTGCCCTCGGGGTCGTTGGCGGTGATGTGGTACGAGTCGGCAGTCACGCCGCCGCCCGCGACGACCGCGTAGATCTTGGCGCCGCGCGCCTTGGCGTGCTCCTCGGTCTCGAGGATGAGCACCCCCGCGCCCTCGCCCATGACGAAGCCGTCACGGTCGATGCTCGCCGGTCGCGACGCCGTTGCAGGATCGTCGTTGCGGCGCGACAGCGCCTGCATCGACGCGAACGATGCGACCGTGATCGGATGGATGGCCGATTCCGTGCCACCGGCGATGACGACGTCGGCGTACCCGGCCCGGATGTGCTCCACCGCGTTGACGATCGACTCCGTGCTCGAGGCGCAGGCGCTGGCCACGGTGCGCGCGTAGGCGCGGGCGCCGAAGTGCAGCGAGAGGTTGCCGGCAGCGGCGTTCGGCATGAGCATCGGGACGGTCATCGGCATGACGCGCCGCGGACCCTTCTCGCGCAGCGTGTCCCAGGCGTCGAGCAGGGTCCACACGCCGCCGATGCCGGTCGCGAAGTCGACACCCAGGCGCTCGGGATCGATCTCCGGTGCCCCGGCGTCCTCCCAGGCCTCCATGGCGGCGACCATCGCGAACTGCGACGCGGGGTCGAGCCGCTTGGAGACCGGACGCGCCAGAACGGTGTCCGGGCGTACAGCGGCCTGCGCGGCGAACGTGACGGGCAGCTGGTACTCCTCCACCCAGTCGTATTCCAACGTGCGCGCGCCGGACGCACCGGCCAGCAACGCGGACCAGCTCTCGGGCGCGGTGCCGCCGATCGGCGACGAGGCGCCGATCCCGGTGACAACGATGCGGGGGCTGCTCATGTGTGTGGTTCCTCCACGCCAGCGGGTGGGGGCCGCAGCCCCCACCGGTGCCGACTCAGACCTGGTTGGACGTGATGTAGGTGACAGCGTCGCCGACGGTCTTGAGGTTCTTGACCTCTTCGTCGGGGATCGTGACGCCGAACTTCTCCTCGGCGTTGACGACGATCGTCATCATCGAGATGGAGTCGATGTCGAGGTCGTCGGTGAACGACTTCTCCAGCGCGACCTCGTCGGCCGAGATGCCGGTCTCGTCGGTGATGAGCTCGGCGAGTCCTGCGAGGACCTCGTCGTTCGTGTAAGCCATGGGTGCTCCTGTTCTTAGGTGTGACGGGGATGGTCGGCCCGGCGGGCCGCTGTTCAGTTTAGGGTCGCGGTCGCCGCGCTCACGGGAGCACGACCACCTGCGCGCCGAAGACGAGACCGGCGCCGAAGCCGATCTGCAGCGCCAGGCCGCCCGACAGCTCCGGGTGCTCTTCGAGCAGCCGGTGGGTGGCGAGCGGGATGGATGCTGCGGAGGTGTTGCCCGTCGTCTCGATGTCGCGCGCAATGACGACGGACTCGGGCAGCTTCAGCTGCTTGGCGAACTCGTCGATGATCCGCATGTTCGCCTGGTGCGGAACGAAGGCGGCGAGATCCGCTGCCGTCACGCCCGCAGCCTCGAGCGCCTGGCGAGCGACCTTGACCATCTCCCAGACCGCCCACCGGAAGACCGTGGGGCCTTCCTGCCGGAGGGTCGGCCAGGGGGCGAGTCCGTCGCGGAAGTCCACGAGAGTGTGACTCATGCCGACGGCGTCGGCCTTCGAGCCGTCGGAGCCCCAGACGGTCGGGCCGATGCCCGGGAAGTCGCTCGGACCGATGACGACGGCCCCGGCGCCGTCGCCGAGCAGGAACGAGATCGAGCGGTCGGTGGGGTCGACGATGTCGCTGAGCTTCTCGGCCCCGACGACCACGGCGTAGTGTGCGGCGCCGGCGCGGATGAGCGCGTCGGCTTGCGCGACCGCGTAGGCGAAGCCGGCGCAGGCGGCGTTCACGTCGTACGCCGCGGCGGGGTTCGCCCCGATGCGGTCCGCGACGATCGCCGACACCGACGGGGTCTGCTTGGGGTTCGAGACGGTCGCGACGATCACCGCGTCGATCTCGGACGGGTCGACGCCCGACCGGGCGACGGCCTCGGCCGCGGCAGTCGACGCGAGATCCACCGCGGTGGTCTCACGGACCGCTCGAGTGCGGGTGACGATGCCGGTGCGCTGGCGGATCCACTCGTCACTGGAGTCGATGGGTCCCACGAGGTCGTCGTTGGGCACGGACACCTCACCGCGCGCGGCGCCGTAGGCGTAGATGCGGGTGTGGGCCGGGCCCGTGACCTGGTGCAGAGTCGCGCTCATCTTCATGCTCCCAAGAGGGCCGCCGCAGCGCCCAGATCGTCAGGGGTCTTCACTGCCACGGTCGGAACGCCCCGCAGCGCCCGTTTCGCCAGGCCCGTCAGGGTGCCGGCGGGGGCCAACTCGATGATGCCGGTGACCCCATGGTCGGCGAACGACGCCATGCAGAGGTCCCAGCGCACCGGCGAGGCGACCTGCGCCACCAGCAGGTCGAGCGCTTCGCGTCCGCCGATCACGGTGGCGCCGTCGTGGTTGGTCCACAGTGTGAGCGCGGGGTCCGCAGGCTCGAGGTCGGCAGCGGCGAGGCGCAGCGTCTCGACGGCGGGCACCATGTAGCGGGTGTGGAAAGCCCCCGCCACCTGCAGCGGGATCACGCGGGCGCCCTTCAGCGGTTCCGCGGACAGTTCCGCCAGCGCCGCCAGCGCGCCGGCGGCAACGATCTGCCCACCGCCGTTGTGGTTCGCCGCGGTGAGGTCGAGGTCCGCAAGTCGCGCGAGCACGGCATCCTGGTCGCCCCCGAGCACGGCGCTCATGCCGGTCCGCTCCAGGGCGGCGGCGTCCGCCATCGCACGACCCCGAACTCCCACCAGTCGCATGCCTTCGTCGAACGAGAGCACGCCGGATGCCACGAGGGCCGCAACTTCGCCCACGGAGTGGCCGGCGACCCCTTCGGGCCGGGACGGCGCGGCGGCCAGCAGCGCCTCCCACGACAGCAGGCCGGCGGCGACGATGAGCGGCTGGGCGACGCTGGTGTCGCGGATGCGGTCGGCATCCCACTCGGTGCCGGCGGCGATCAGATCGACTCCTGCCGCGTCGGACGCGGCGGCGAGGCGCTCGCGAGCACCGTCGATCTCAAGCCAGGGGGAGAGGAACCCGGGGGTCTGCGAGCCCTGACCGGGGAAGACGGCGATGATCACTTCACCCATCCTGCCAACAAGAACGACCGGTCATCTGGCGAACACGTCACAAGAATCGCCGAATCCCTTGTACTGCCCCCACAGCTCACGCGTGCGGGCGACGGTGAGGGGAGGGTCGCCGACGCGCGGCATCCGTCCCGATCGAACCCAGGATGAGCGCAGTCTGCAGGATGAGTGCCTCGCGCGGCCCGGTCGCGTCCCAGCCGATGACGTCGGAGACGCGCTTGAGCCGGTACCGCACGGTGTTCGGGTG
>NZ_JANJFJ010000399.1:0-3921 GCF_024626565.1 Microbacterium sp. zg.Y909 | reverse complement strand
TTGCCGAGGGCGTCCCAATACGACACCGCCACGCGGTCCGCGTGGAACCCGTGGTCCTGCTCGCCCATCGGGCCTGCGCCCACCCGCGTACCGCGGATGGCGTTTCCACCTGTAGCCATGTCAGATTCCCTGGAACTTGGTGATCAGGCCGAGGGCCACGATCGAGACGAACCACGCCAGCGCGAGGATGACGGTGAAGCGGTTGAGGTTGCGTTCGGCCAGGCCGGACGAGCCCATCGCCGAGGTCATCCCCCCGCCGAACATGTCGGACAGGCCGCCGCCACGACCCTTGTGGAGCAGGATGAGAAGGGTCAGCAGCAAGCTGGTGATGCCCAGCATCACCTGCAGGACGAACTCGAGAACTGGCACAGTCGTAGAAGCCTTTCGCTGTGGTCCCTGCGGACCACACAAGGGTCGAGTATAGCGGGCGGTGGCGCGGCGACGGGTTCAGCGGCCGGAGTGGCCGCTGAACCCGTCGTCGATCACACTCCGACGTGCTTCTGGAACCGGATGATCGCCGCGAACTCGTCCACCAGCAGGCTCGCCCCGCCCACCAGTGCACCGTCGACGTCGGGCTCGCGCATGAAGCTCGCGATGTTGCTCGACTTCACCGACCCGCCGTAGAGCACACGCGTGCGCTCCGCAGCCTCGGCGCCGAGCTTGGCCGCGACGACCTCGCGCAGCTTGGCGCACACGTCCTGCGCCTGCTCCGCAGTGGCGGCTTTGCCCGAGCCGATGGCCCAGACCGGCTCGTAGGCCACGACGATGTCGGCATCCGCCGGCACGCCATCCAAGGCCTCCTTGAGCTGAGACACGGGCACGGCGCTGGCGCCGTGGGTCTCGAGGTCGTCCGCGGTCTCACCGACGCAGATCACGGGAACGAGCCCGTGACGCAACGCCGCCTGGACCTTGGATGCCACGACCTCGTCGCTCTCGGCGTGGTACTGCCGACGCTCGGAGTGGCCGATGATGACGTACCGGCAGTCGAGCTTCGACAGGAACGCACCCGAGATCTCTCCCGTGTACGCACCGGAATCGTGCGCCGACAGATCCTGCGCGCCGAGCGCGAACTCGATCTTGTCGGCATCCAGCAGCGTCTGCACCGCCCGCAGGTCGGTGTACGGCGGGAAGACCGCCACCTCGACACTGCCGTTCTCGTGCTTGGCGTCCTTGAGCGTCCACGCGAGCTTCTGGACGAACGCGATCGCCTGCAGGTGATCGAGGTTCATCTTCCAGTTGCCCGCGATGAGCGGGGTACGGTTCACTGCCATCCGAGGACCTCCAGTCCGGGCAGACGCTTGCCTTCGAGGAACTCCAGGCTTGCGCCGCCGCCGGTGGAGATGTGACCGAACTGGTCGTCAGAGAATCCGAGCTGACGCACCGCCGCGGCGGAGTCGCCACCGCCGACGACGGACAGGCCGTCGACCTCGGTGAGCGCCTGAGCGACCGCCTTGGTGCCCGCAGCGAAGGCATCCATCTCGAACACGCCCATGGGGCCGTTCCAGAACACCGTCTTGCTGCTGCGGATCGCGTCGGCGAAGAGCCCTGCGGTCTTGGGTCCGATATCCAGACCCATTCCCGAGGCGCCGAAGGGGGTGTCCTCCAGCGCGTCTGCCTCTGCCACCACGTGGTCGGCGTCTGCGGAGAAGGATGCGGCCATGACGGCATCCACGGGAAGAACGATCTCCACGCCTCGTTCGGTCGCGTCGGCGAGGTAGCCCCGCACCGTCTCGAGCTGGTCCTCTTCCAGCAGGCTCTTGCCCACCTTGTGGCCCTGCGCAGCGAGGAAGGTGTACATCATCCCGCCACCGATGCAGAGCTTCTGCACGCGCGGCAGCAGGTGCTCGATGACGCCCAGCTTGTCGCTGACCTTCGAGCCGCCCAGGACGACCGTGTAGGGCCGCTCCGGCTTCTCGGTGAGGCGGTCGAGGACGTCGACCTCCTTCTCGATCAGGTACCCGGCCGCAGACGGCAGGATCTGCGCGAGGTCGTAGACAGAGGCCTGCTTGCGGTGCACGACGCCGAAGCCATCGGACACCAGCACGTCTCCGAGCGAGGCGAGCTGCTCGGCGAAGGCGCGGCGCTCGGCCTCGTCCTTCGCCGTCTCCCCTGCGTTGAACCGCAGGTTCTCGATCACCGCGACGTCGCCGTCCTCCAGCGCCGCCACGGCCTCGCGGGCCGACTCGCCCACGGTGTCGCGGGCGAAGGCGACGGGCTTGCCCAGCAGCTCGGAGAGCCGCTGTGCAACGGGGGCGAGGGTGTACTTCTCATCGGGGGCACCGGCGGGCCGGCCGAGGTGCGAGCACGCGATGACGCGCGCGCCCTGGTTGATCAGTTCGTTCAGCGTGGGAAGCGCTGCCCGCACGCGGCCATCGTCCGTGATGACGCCGTCCTTGAGGGGGACGTTGAAATCAGCACGGACGATGACACGCTTGCCGGCCAGCGAACCCAGCGAGTCGAGGGTGCGCAGGGCCATGGCCGTCAGAGCTTGCTTGCGACGAGCTCGGTGAGGTCGACGAGGCGGTTGGAGTAGCCCCACTCGTTGTCGTACCAGCCGACGATCTTGACCTGGTTGCCCATCACGCGGATGAGGCCGGCGTCGAAGATGCACGAGTGCGGGTCGGTGACGATGTCGCTCGAGACGATGTCGTCCTCGGTGTACTTCAGGATGCCCTTGAGCGGGCCCTCTGCGGCAGCCTTGTACGCGGCCTTGATCTCGTCGACCGTGACACCGTCACGCGTTTGGATGGTGAGGTCCGTGGCCGAGCCGGTGGGCACCGGCACGCGCAGCGCGAAGCCGTCGAGCTTGCCCTTGAGCTCGGGCAGCACCAGGCCGATGGCCTTGGCGGCACCGGTCGACGTGGGAACGATGTTGAGGGCCGCGGCGCGGGCGCGACGCAGGTCCTTGTGCGGGCCGTCCTGCAGGTTCTGGTCTGCGGTGTAGGCGTGCACCGTGGTCATGAGGCCACGCTCGATGCCGAAGTGGTCGTTGAACACCTTGGCCATGGGGGCCAGGCAGTTCGTCGTGCACGACGCGTTCGAGATGATGTGGTGCTTCTCGGGGTCGTAGTCGCCCTCGTTGACGCCGATGACGAACGTTGCGTCCTCGCCCGAGGCTGGTGCCGAGATGAGCACCTTCTTCGCGCCGCCGGCGATGTGCTTGCGGGCGTCGTCGGCCTTGGTGAAGCGGCCGGTCGACTCGATGACGATGTCGACGCCCAGCTCGCCCCAGGGGAGGTTCGCGGGGTCGCGCTCCTCGAACACCCGGATCTTCTTGTCACCGACGGTGATCGAGTCCGCGTCGTACGTCACGTCGGCGTCGAGGCGGCCGAGGATCGAGTCGTACTTCAGCAGATGCGCCAAAGTCTTGTTGTCGGTGAGGTCATTCACCGCCACGATGTCGAGGTCCGCACCCTGCGCGAGCGCGGCTCGAAGGTAGTTGCGTCCAATGCGGCCGAAGCCGTTGATGCCGATCTTGACAGACACGATGTCTCCCGGTTTCCGTCGCGCCGGCGACGCCTGCTCGGCGCTCCAGACACGCGATCTCTTTGACAGAAGAGGATGCCGGAACCCGCCCGTTTCCGGGGAGGATTCAGGCATCCTCACCTGCCTTCGACACTACAGCAGACCGGCGGTCTTCTCACGGGCGGTGGCGAACCGATCCGAGACATTCGCCCAGTTGGCGATGTTCCAGAACGCCTTCACGTAGTCGGCGCGCACGTTGCTGTAGTCGAGGTAGTAGGCGTGCTCCCAGACATCCAGCAGCAGCAGGGGCACGGTGCCGGCGGCGAGCTGGTTCTGCTGGTCGAAGAACTGCTGGATGATGAGGTTCTGCCCCAGCGAGTCCCAGAACAGTCCCGCCCAGCCGGACCCCTGCACGCCGAGCGCTGCGGCGGAGAAGTGCGCCTGGAACTTGTCGAA
>NZ_JANJFJ010000398.1:0-3949 GCF_024626565.1 Microbacterium sp. zg.Y909 | reverse complement strand
GGTTCGGCGATCTCGGTGATCCCGGTGATGTCGTCGACCGAGATGACCCCGACGGTGCGCTGCTTGATGATCGAGTGGGTGACGTGCTCGCACGCGAACATGTTCTTCACCGCTTTGTCTTCGAAGAGGCCTCGGCCGGTCTCTTCGACGGCCATCACCGCGAGGTCCGCGTGGCGGCTCAGCGCCGCGACCGATGCCTTGCGCACGATGTGGTCGATCTGCTCCTGCGTGTACCGCGCGTACGCCGTCAGCGCGTCCTGTGCGCGGGCCACCAGTGCATCGATCTCGGGGGACATTTCTCTCTCCAACCCGGTGCGGACGCTGTGCCCGCACCCTTGCTCTGATGCCAGCTTACTCCTGTGGTCTGACCACAGGAAGGGGCACAGAGAAACCCGGTCGCCGCTCCCCCGTTTTTCGGGGTGCGGCGACCGGGTCAGGGTCGGCTGAGACTCAGCGCGCGGCGCTGCCCTCGACGTAGTCGCTGTCGGTCTGCTTCCACGAGAACAGGGCGCGCAGGTCCTTGCCCACCGCCTCGATGGCGTGTGCGGCGGCCTTCTCGCGCAGCTCGCCGAACTCCACGGCACCGGCATCCTGGTCGTTGATGAAGCGCTCGGCGAAGGCGCCCGAGCGGATGTCGGCGAGGACCGCCTGCATGTTCTCCTTGACGTGCGGGTCGATCACGCGGGGGCCCGAGACGTAGTCGCCGTACTCGGCGGTGTCCGACACCGACCAGCGCTGCTTGGCGATGCCGCCCTCCCACATGAGGTCGACGATGAGCTTCAGCTCGTGCAGCACCTCGAAGTACGCGATCTGCGGCTGGTAGCCCGCTTCGGTCAGGGTCTCGAACCCGTACTGCACGAGCTGCGAGACGCCGCCGCAGAGCACGGCCTGCTCACCGAACAGGTCGGTCTCGGTCTCTTCGGTGAAGGTGGTCTTGATGACGCCGGCACGCGTGCCGCCGATGGCCTTCGCGTACGACAGGGCAACGTCCCACGCTTGGCCCGACGCATCGTTCTGGACGGCGATGATGTCGGGGATGCCACGACCGGCCACGAACTCGCGGCGCACCGTGTGGCCCGGTGCCTTCGGTGCGACGAGGATGACGTCCACGTCCTCGGGAGCCTGGATGTAGCCGAAGCGGATGTTGAAGCCGTGTGCGAAGGCGAGGGTCTTGCCTGCCTTGAGGTGCGGCTTGATCTCATCGTTGTAGATCGAGCGCTGGTGCTGGTCGGGAGCCAGGATCATGATGAGGTCCGCCCACTCCGCGGCGTCCGCCACGGACTTCACCTCGAAGCCGTCCTCCTGCGCCTTCGCGATGGACTTGCTGCCCTCCTTGAGGGCGATGACGACGTCGACACCCGAGTCACGCAGGTTCTGGGCGTGGGCGTGGCCCTGTGAGCCGTAGCCGACGATCGCGACCTTCTTGCCCTGGATGAGCGACAGGTCGGCGTCGGAGTCGTAGAAGATCTCGGCCATGTTGTGTGTTTCTCCTTGAGTGGTGGTTCGGTGTGGTCAGCCGCGCAGGACGCGCTCGGTGATGCTCTTGCCGCCGCGGCCCATCGCGACCATCCCGGACTGGGCCAGTTCCTTGATGCCGAAGGGCTCGACGGCGCGCAGGAACGCGTCGACCTTGCCACGATCGCCGGTCACCTCGACCACGACGGCGTCGGTGGCGTAGTCGACCACCGAGGCGCGGAAGAGGTTGACGACCTCGATGACGTTGGAGCGCGTCTGGTTGTCGGCGCGCACCTTGACGAGCATGTGCTCGCGCTGCACGGATGCCGCGGGGTCGAGTTCGACGATCTTGATGACGTTGATGAGCTTGTTCAGCTGCTTGGTCACCTGCTCCAGCGGCAGCTCGTCGACGTCGACCACGACCGTGATGCGCGACAGGCCAGGCACCTCGGTGACGCCGACGGCGAGGGAGTCGATGTTGAAGCCGCGCCGGGCGAACAGGCCCGCCACGCGGGTGAGCAGACCGGGTTTGTCCTCCACGAGGAGGCTGAGGACGTGCTTGCTCATCTCAAGCCTCCTGGTCGAAGGTCGGCGCGTGCTCGCGGGCGTACTGGATGCTGCTGTTGCTGCGCCCCTGCTGGACCATCGGCCAGACCATGGCGTCGGCACTCACGACGAAGTCGATCACCACGGGACGGTCGTTGGTCTCGAGCGCCAGCTTGATCGCGGCATCCACGTCCTCTTCCTTCTCGACGCGGATCGCGAGGCAGCCGTACGCCTCGGCGAGCTTGACGAAGTCGGGGATGCGGATGGTGTTGTGTCCGGTGTTGAGGTCGGTGTTCGAGTATCGGCCGTTGTAGACCAGGGTCTGCCACTGCCGCACCATGCCGAGCGACGAGTTGTTGATGATGGCGACCTTGATGGGGATGTTGTTGATGGCGCAGGTCGCGAGTTCCTGGTTCGTCATCTGGAAGCATCCGTCGCCGTCGATCGCCCACACCACGCGGTCGGGCTCGGCGACCTTGGCGCCCATGGCGGCGGGCACCGCGTAGCCCATGGTGCCGGCGCCACCGGAGTTGAGCCACGAGTTGGGACGCTCGTACTTGATGAACTGGGCCGACCACATCTGGTGCTGTCCGACGCCGGCGGCGTACACGCCCTCGGGCCCGGTGAGCTCGCCGATGCGCTGGATCACGTACTGGGGCGCCATGTGGCCGTCGGTGGGCTGGGCGTAGCCGAGCGGGAACTCGTCGCGCAGGCCGTCGAGGTAGGACCACCATTCGGCGATGTCTGCGCGATCGGATGCCGCCGCCGTGAACGCACCCTCGAGGTCGACCAGCACCTCTTTGAGGTCGCCGACGATGGGGACGTCCGCGGTGCGGATCTTGGAGATCTCCGCCGGGTCGATGTCGACGTGCACGACCTTCGCGTTCGGGGCGAACAGCGATGCCTTGCCGGTCACGCGGTCGTCGAAGCGCGCGCCCAGCGAAACGATGAGGTCCGACTCCTGCAGAGCGAGCACCGCCGGGACGGTTCCGTGCATGCCGGGCATGCCCAGGTGCTGCGGGTGCGAGTCGGGGAACGCGCCGCGCGCCATCAGCGTGGTCACGACCGGCGCGCCCGTGGTCTCCGCCAGCTTCAGCAGCTCTTCCGATGCGCGGGAGCGGATCACGCCGCCGCCGACATAGAGCACCGGCTTCTCGGCGGTGGCCAGCAGCTGGGCCGCGGCCTGGATCTGCTTGCCGTGGGCCTTGGTGACGGGCCGATAGCCGGGCAGGTCCACCCGCGGCGGCCAGACGAACGGCGCCTCCTCCTGCTGGGCATCCTTCGTGATGTCCACCAGCACCGGACCGGGGCGCCCCGTGCCGGCGATCTCGAACGCCGCGGCGATGGCACCGGGGATCTCCTCGGCGCGCTTGACCAGGATGGAGTGCTTCGTGATCGGCATGGTGATGCCGACGATGTCGGCCTCTTGGAACGCGTCCGTGCCCATGAGGGTCGAGAAGACCTGGCCGGTGATGCACACGATCGGCACCGAGTCCATGTACGCGTCGGCGATCGCGGTGACGAGGTTGGTGGCGCCGGGGCCGCTGGTGGCGATCGCCACGCCGGTCTTGTTGGATGCCGCGGCGTAGCCCTCGGCAGCATGGCCGGCACCCTGCTCGTGACGCACCAGGATGTGGCGGATCAGCGAGGTGTCCATGAGCGGGTCGTAGACGGGCAAGATCGCGCCGCCGGGCAGGCCGAACACGTCGGTCACCCCCAGCAGCTCGAGCGAGCGGACGACCGCCTGGGCGCCGGTGAGGACGGGGGCGGATGCCGCGCGGGCGGGAGGCCGGGGAACGGCGGAAACGGTGTCTGAGGACATGGGTGAAACTACCTCGAGATCCAGGGTTGCTGACGGGACTACCCCGTCACCGCGCCCTCTGCAGCAGAGCGCACGAGTTTGGAGTACTTGGCCAGAACGCCACGGGTATAGCGCGGGGGAAGGGGC
>NZ_JANJFJ010000397.1:0-3956 GCF_024626565.1 Microbacterium sp. zg.Y909 | reverse complement strand
GCCGCGAGGGCAAGGCGCAGGTCGAGCTCGCCCAGCTCGAGTACCTGCTGCCGCGCCTGCGCGGCTGGGGTGACTCGATGAGCCGCCAGGCCGGTGGCCAGGTGGGCGCCGGTGGCGCGGGCATGGGATCGCGTGGCCCCGGTGAGACGAAGATCGAGCTGGACCGCCGCCGCATCCGCACGCGCATGGCGGTGCTGCGCCGCCAGATCCGCGACTTCGGTCCCGCGCGCGACGCCAAGCGCGCGGAGCGCAAGCGCCACACGATCCCCTCGGTCGCCATCGCGGGCTACACCAACGCCGGCAAGTCCAGCCTGCTCAACCGGCTCACCAGTGCCGGTGTGCTCGTCGAGAACGCGCTGTTCGCGACCCTGGATGCCACAGTGCGCCGCTCGGAGACCACGGACGGCCGGGTGTACACCCTGACCGACACCGTGGGGTTCGTGCGCAACCTGCCGCACCAGCTCGTCGAGGCGTTCCGTTCGACGCTCGAAGAGGTCGCCGGGTCCGACGTCATCGTGCACGTCGTGGATGCCTCGCACCCCGACCCCGCGAGCCAGCTCGCGACGGTGAGGGACGTGATCGGCGACGTGGGAGCGCGGGACATCCGCGAGATCGTCGTGTTCAACAAGGCCGACCTCGTCGACGAGGACACCCGACTGGTGCTGCGGGGCCTGGAGCACGACGCGCTCTTCGTGTCGTCGCGCACCGGCGAGGGCATCGACGAGCTGCGCGCGGCCGTGGAGGCGGCGCTGCCGCTTCCCGCCGTGGAAGTGCACGCGCTCGTGCCCTACGACCGGGGCGATCTGGTGTCGGCGGCGCACGAGACCGGACACATCCTGGCCCAGTCCCACGAGGAGCAGGGCACGGCGCTGCACGCGCACGTCTCCCCGCGGCTGGCGGCTGAACTGGAGCGGTTCCGCACCGACGCGTGAGCGCGGGTGCCGGGGCGCGTGCCTGTCTTCGGTCGTCGCATCCGGCACCCTTGCGAGCGTGGGTGGGGCCGTCTGCGTCGACCGAGCCGGTGCGCGGCCGCGAGCCCGCGCGCCGCGCCCGGCGGTGTCAGTCGCCGACGGAGAGCTCCAGGGTGGGCACCCCGGGGGTTTCGAAGCCGAACACCTGCCCCAGGAACGACAGCTCGGACTCGAGCGCGTTGATGATCGTCTCGCCGCGCCGGAAGCCGTGCCCCTCGCCCTCGTACAGCACGTACGCGTGCGGCACGCCGCGTGATGCCAGGGCGTCGCGGACGGCCTCGGACTGCGACGGCGGCACCACCTCGTCCTCGGCGCCCTGCAGCAGCAGCACCGGCACCCGGAACCGCTCCGGATGGCTGAGGGGCGAGCGCTCCGCGTAGACCGCTTCCGCCTCGGGAAGGGGCCCGATGAGCCCGTCGAGGTAGCGGGCCTCGAAGTCGTGGGTGTCCTCCGCGAGCGAGCGGGCATCGCCTACGCCGTAGCGTGAGATCCCGGCCGCGAACACATCGGTGCCGACCAGCGAGGACAGCACGGTCCACCCCCCGGCCGAGCCGCCCGCGATTGCGAGGCGCGCGGCATCGGCCCGGCCCTCGGCGGCGAGCCCCGCGGCGGCGGCGGCGACGTCGGCGACATCCGCGACGCCCCACTGGCCGCGCAGGCGCTCGCGGTAGGCGCGGCCGTACCCGCTCGAGCCGGCGTAGTTGACATCGAGCACGCCGATGCCGCGGCTCGTGAGATAGGCGATCTTGCCGGATGCCGCTCCTGCCACCTGACCGGTGGGGCCGCCGTGCACGAACACGACGTACGGCGGGAGTTCTCCCTCGGGCGCCTCGGCGACGGGGCTCGTCGGCGGGTAGTCATAGGCGTGCACCGGGCCCAGTGGCCCGTCGACGGTGAATGTCCGGGGCTGCGGCATCCACTCGGCGTCCCACGCGGACTCGCCGCCGGCGATCGCGATCGCGCCCGAGGGACGGTCGACGTCGACCAGCCACAGCCCGGACGGCAGGGTCGCGCCCGCCCCGGTGAGCAGCACGCGCGTCCCGGCCGCGTCCTCGACCGACACCCCCGCGGTCGGGGGCACCTCGAGCGGCCGTGCGGTGCCGTCGGAGCCGATGACGTCCACTTCGTCGTCGCCGTTGGTCTGGACGGCGACGATGCGTGCGTCTTCGAGCACGGCGAACCAGCGCTGGCCGAGGCCCCACAGCGGTCCACCGGTGTCGGCGTCTGCCGGCGACACCGGCTCGGGCGCCGTGCCCGCTGCCGGGTTCGTGCGCCACAGGTTCCACCGTCCGGTGACGTCGTCGGCGTAGACGAGCGTCGTGGCATCCTGCCACTCGGGCTGCAGGGCCGACGCGGTGCCGGACGTGACCGACGTGGGCGTCGCCGTGCCGCCCGCCTCGCGCCTCGCCACCATCACCCGGCTGCGGTCCCACGGCATGTCGGGGTGGTTCCAGGCGACCCAGGCCAGGTGACGGCCGTCGGGGGAGAGCGCCGGCTGGGCCACGAAGTCGCTGCCACCCCCCAGCGGGACGACGCGCACGTCGCCCGCGGTCGCGATCTCGACGATGTCCCGCACCGGGCGCGGCCCGCGGGTGTGGTCCTCGCGCACGGCGAGGAGCGTGCCGTGCTGCCACCTCAGCCCGCCGAAGCGCACGTCGCCGGTGTCCGGGGTGAGCGGGGTCGGCTCGCCACCGGCGGGCAGCGCATAGACCCGCTGGTCGGTCTTCTCGACGAAGAACAGGATGCCGTCGGGCGAGGCCGTCCACGATCCGCCGCCGTATTCGTGCACGCGGGACCGCGCGTTCCAGGGGCCGGGGAGCACGTCCGAGACCGCACCGTCCGCAGTGCGCCGACGCACGGTGGTGCGACCGCCTTCACCGGGCACGGTCTGGCCCCACCACACCTCGTCACCGACGAAGGCCGCCCCCTCGATCCGCGGTGATGCCGCAGCGACCTCCGCAGCCGAGAGGGGAGAGGGCCAGGAACCGTAGGGAAGGACGTCGACCATGCCCCCACGTTACGCGGGGACACACAACGGCACGGATCGTCACAGGACCGCAGCCGGCGGAGCGACCTGGTTACCGTTGGCCCATCGTCGCCTCGCCCCGCACGGGGGCAGGCCAGGAGCGACAGCCGAGCCCGGCACCCGCCCGCGAGAAACGCACACGATGCGTGGATGCGGCCGCATGGGCCGCGCCCCCCTGACGCCTGAGGAGGCGAGATGAGCCTGCTGCCCGAGGTGAGCGCACCGGCGGTGCCGTTCTCCATCGAGCTCTACCCGCCGCGCACACCGGCGGCAGCCGAGGTGCTTCGCGAGACGATCCGGATGTTGGCCGAGCAACGCCCGAGCTTCCTCTCGGTCACCTACGGGGCCGGCGGGTCGACCGGCGGGGACTCCCTCGCGGTGCTGCGCCACATCCGGCAGACGACGTCGGTCGAGCCACTGGCGCACCTCACCTGTGTCGGAAACACCTACGCCGGCGCGACCGCACTCATCCGGGAGTTCCTCGATGCCGACATCACGAGCTTCCTCGCCCTCCGCGGCGACCCGCCGGCGGGTGTCGGCGAAGACGAGGCCTTCCTCGGCGACCTCGAAAGCGCCGCGCAGCTGGTGCAGCTGATCGATCGCGTGCAGGCGGAGCGGGCCCCCTACACCGAGGCGGCGATCCCGGGTCTTCCCGGCGCCGCCCGCGTGCAGCCCCGCCAGCGCGCCCAGATCGCTGTCGCAGCGTTCCCGATGGGGCATCCCCGGTCGCGGCATGCCGGCCAGCACCTCGATGCGCTGCTGGCCAAGCAGGCCGCGGGTGCCACGCTCGCGATCACCCAGCTGTTCTTCCATCCCGACGTGTATCTGGCCTTCGTCGAGCGGGCACGCGCCGCCGGCGTCCACATCCCGATCCTCCCCGGCATCATGCCCATCACCTCGCCCGCGCGCCTCCGCCGGGTGCTGGAGCTGACGGGCGAGGAGCTGCCCGCAGAGCTGGC
>NZ_JANJFJ010000396.1:0-3976 GCF_024626565.1 Microbacterium sp. zg.Y909 | reverse complement strand
CTGCAGCGGATCGACCAGATTCTGTCGTCGACGGGTCCGCCGACAGGATCGACGTCGGGACTCTTCGATACGTCGGAAACGCGGATGACTTCGACGTCTATCTCGCGCGCGCATCTGACAACAGCGAGACGCTGTGCCTTTCGCTCGTTCTCGATGACGTTTGGCAAAGCACAGATTGCGGGCGCGACTCTGTATCCGTCCGGATCAGCGACAGCGCTAGTGTCGCGGCCGAGATCGACCACCGTGGCGGGGAAGGTCGGGAGATGATCTCGGAAAACGTCTGGGTTGCCCGAAAATAGGTACAACGCAGCGGACGCTGGTGTGCTCGGGTAGCGACCGGCTAGTGGGCGAGAAGCCACGAATCTGGGAGGCACGTTCGAGGGTCAGCGAAGATAGCGCCCGTCTGGATTTCCGGCAGAGACCTGTACGCGAGCGCGAGGGATGCTTGGCGAGATCAGACGTTCACGGTGAAGCCGAGGTCGACGTCGCTAGCGGCGTGCCCGCCGCCGACGCCCCAGTTTTCGAGAGCGATCTCGTGAAGGATGGTCGACACATGATCGCGGGGAATGCCTAGCGGCTCCAAACCCTCGACGATCGCTCGATAGAGTCGCCGCTTGGCGGTCAGGCTTCGACCGGCGAAACAGTCGATCGAGATGATGGTCCGGTACTCCGGATGTGCGAGCTCAGGCGCGCACATGAATCGCTCTGGTTCGTGGACGACCAGACGCACGTTGCGGTCCTCGGCCGGGATCTCGAACGCGCGAACGAGCGCTGCGTGGACGGCGTTCATGATGGCAAGCTCTTGGTCGGCTGCGTACTGACGGCGGACTTCGATGATGACGGCGGGCATCGCACCATTATCTCCACGCCGTTCGGCCACGTCACGGGTGGGCCCCGGACTAGTCGACTCATCGTGGGTGGCGCTCATCTGCCTCCCCCCTCCACCTCTACACAACCTCCACGCAACGCGCGCAAGTGGACCCACTTGCGAACCCTCTATCCCTCAGTGAGTCTCGTCGGGTGATGGACGTGGTGGTTCGCGACGGCACTCCGGATGACGCCCCGAGTCTGGCGGTACTGAAGCTCGCATGGGCGAACCGTCATCACGCGACCGTTGAAGAAAGTCAATCTTTCGCCCGAGACCTCGCCTCGTGGATGGCGTCACAGGGTGATTCACTGCTGACGCGGGTAGCGGAGCACCGTGGCGATCTTGTCGGCATGGCGTGGCTCGTCGTCTTCGACCGAGTCCCGGACTTCAGCGATAGGAATCGAAGAACCGGCGACGTGCAAAGCGTCTTCGTCAACCCCGAGTTCCGGCGTCGAGGAATCGGGCATGCGTTGGTGAGCTCGCTCGTCGATGCGGCCGACCGGCGAGGAATTCCGCGGATCACCGTCAGTTCGAACGATGCTGCGACGCGACTCTACCTGGGGACAGGTTTCGAAGCATCGCCGCGGCTCCTCGAACGCCGACTCAACCAGGAACGCTGATGGACCCTCATCGTGTGGCGTCAGTAGCGCGGCAGGACGCTGGGCCTATGGATGGAATACAGATTGGAAGATTGGATACGCCAGGGTCTCGACCACGGATCAGGACCTCACCGCTCAACGCGACGCACTGCTGCGTTTGGGCGTTCAGGACGCGCACATCTACGTCGACCATGGCATGACCGGCGCGAATCGCGCCCGACCGGGATTGCGGGAGGCGCTTGCCGCGGTGCGAAGCGGAGACACCCTCGTCGTAACGAAACTCGACCGGCTCGCCCGGTCGCTGCGAGATGCGCGCGAGATCGCGGATGAGTTGACGTCGAAAGGCGTCGCACTCAGCCTCGCCGGGAACCGATACGATCCCACCGATCCCGTTGGTCGACTGCTGTTCAACGTGCTCGCCATGGTGGCGCGCGGACGCGCCCGTCACGCGGTGGGTCAGTCCACCTTCTTCAACGGACTAGTTAGTCCCGGTGGACCGGGAGACGTCGCTCGTCTGCGAGCTGCCGGGAATATGACAACATCCCGTGCGTGATCGCGAGCCGAATCACCATGTAGATGAGCAGCAGGTTGATGATCAGCCCCAAGAGACCAGCCGATATCACCAGGATCCAGTAGTGCGACTGAGAAGGGTCGAGAGGCATGCCTTCAACGTAGTGGCGGCGGCGATCCGTCCCGCTCGCGCCGCGTCGGTGAGGCGTAACTGCGGCCTTGAGCCAGAAAGCCCGCATGCGGATCCACCGACGCGCGTGAGCTAGTAAACCGGCGATGGCCCAACACCGCCCCGCTCGCCGTGGGCACGCACCCATCTGTTCACGCTTTCGCGGAGGAGGTCTTTCCGCTGGGTTCAGCGAATGGGATCATGCCAGCGTCCGAGCTCAGGAGCCTTCTTGTCGGCGCCTCGGTCGTGATGCTCTGGTGCCGTCGTGACGTCGTGGTTTGGTGCGCAGCCCCTGGTTGACGATTCCAGCGGCGATGAGAAGGATTCCTAGCGTGTACAGGGCCAACACCGCCAAGCGGAACACCGTTCCCGTGCCATCGATGCGACCTCCGACCTCCAACACGACCAGGAGGTGAGAGCTGAAGAGCAGCGCCGCTCCGAGACCGGTACAGATGTCCACCACGAACGCGGTCGTAGCTGTGACCACCAGCAGCAACAGGTAAAGCGAGCCGACTAGGCGGAGCACAGGGCTGAGGTTGCCCCAAGTCAGCGCGAGTCCCATGGCTGCCGGGATGAGGAACAGCACCGCGACACCGCCCCGCCAGCGCAATGAACCACCTATTGGTGTCGGCTTGGTCGGGCGCGCCCGAGTTGAGACAAGCAGGATGATGAGGAGGACGTTGGCAACAGCAAATGCGGCCACGCTCAAGAACAGCCCGATTCGGCCGACACCGATCATCGCCGGGTTCCCCAAGATGTCGCCCGCGCAGAAGAACATCAGCACAAGCACCAGGAGTTTCGGACCCTGTTCCCCCCACACCCAGACGGCAAGCAGCGGCGCAAGTAGCCACGTGACAAAGCCCGACAGAGGCAGGCCCAGTGCCACGGACGCAAGCTGCGCCACCGCGACCAGCCCGAAACCAATGAGCCACGGGCTCTTCAAAGACGACGGCCGACGGGTGTCCACATCTCGAGACGCTACAGCGGCCCCGGTGCGCGACACATCATCCTGCAGACGGATCTGGCTGGCTTACACCGCAAGGATGGCCGCTGAGGTGCCGTCGATGGAACCCGCTATCTACTGCATCCCAAACACTCGGCCGGCCGCATGCAATGTTCGAAAGCGGATACTTCAGGGAGAGTCGGTGCGAGTGATGCTCGTCGGAATACCTGCTGCTTCTCGTCGGCGCTTGGCAAGCGCGTTCACCGTGAAGATCGCTGCCAAGCTCGGCGCGAACCCGGCTAGGACGATGACGACCCTGAGTACAGGGCTCTCGATCTCGAATCCCACCACGAGCGTGCTGAGGAAAGTGGCGGCAGCGCCGAGCACCAACAAGGTGCGAGTGCTCAGTGTCCGGCGGCTCACCCACCCCAGCAGTTCATGTGCACCGAGCCATACAATCACCGCGATTAGATCCCGAGCAAGGAATCCTCGCGGGCGTCTGCTCCCGTGCACCGATCCCTCAGCGGGCAGCTCCTCGGGAATCGTGGTCAATAGTCGCGTATGGGGCCGCTAGGGATCGCTCCAGGGCCGTCGCGCGATCGTTTGTCACAATGCGGCAGTTGATGGCGGAGTTTCCCGAGAGCGTTGGCGCCGACCCCCGAGCAGTGCCCCGCCCTGCGGGACCCGGCATGGGCGCCGTACAGCGCTGCCGACGAATCCGCGGCGGATGCAGTCCCTGCCGGCGCGAGCACGGCCGGCTGGCCGCCACCACGCGCCAGCTCAGCCGGCGTCTCCTGCCGGCCGTGCGAGACTCGAACCGTGAGCCTCAAGCAGCAGCGACTTCAGATCGAAGCCAAGCGCAGCACCGGTGTGCTGTTCTGCGTACT
>NZ_JANJFJ010000395.1:0-3999 GCF_024626565.1 Microbacterium sp. zg.Y909 | reverse complement strand
CCGACGCCTGCCGAGACCGATGCAGCGGGACTCTCGGAATGGCTGGATGCCACGAGCGGCGAGGTGGCCGTGACCGTCACGGTCTCCGGCGGCCTGCCGCAGCGAGTGGGTCTTGCCACCGCCGACGCCGCCGTCGAGGTCGCCTGGAACGACGAGACCGCCGCCGTGCTGACCCCGTGGCTGGCCTCGGACGCGCCGAAGGTGCTCTCCGACGCCAAGCCCCAGGTCAAGGCGCTCCGCCGCGCCGGTGCCGCGCTCGGCGGTCTCGTGTTCGACGCGATCGTCGCCGGATGGCTGCTGCGCCCGAGCTTCCCCGACAAGAACCTCTCGGACCTCGTCGACCGGTACCTGGGCGAGAAGCTCCCCGAGGCCGATCCCACCCAGCTGGTGCCCGAGACCGAGGGCGCGACCCCCGGTCAGGTGTCGTGGTTCACGCTGCGGGTGGCCGATGCGCTCCGTGACGAGCTGCCGCAGAGCGTGGCATCCGTCCTCGCCGACATCGAGCTGCCGACGCTGCTGACCCTCGCCGACATGGAGCTCGCCGGCGTCGCGGTCTCGCACGAGAAGCTCTCCGCGTTCTCGGGCGAACTGGCTGCCCGGGCCGACGCCATCGCTCAGCAGGCCTACGCGACCATCGAGCGCGAGGTGAACCTCGGCTCGCCCAAGCAGCTGCAGGAGGTGCTGTTCGAGCAGCTGCAGCTGCCGAAGACCCGCAAGACCAAGACCGGGTACTCCACCGATGCCGCCGTGCTCGCGGACCTGCAGGAGACCAATCCGCACCCGTTCCTCGACCAGCTGCTGCAGCACCGCGAGGCCACGAAGCTGCGGCAGATCATCGAGTCGCTCGACACCGCGATCGCCGCCGACGGCCGCATCCACACGACCTACGTGCAGACCGGCAGCCAGACCGGGCGCCTGTCGAGCACCGACCCGAACCTGCAGAACATCCCGATCCGCACCTCCGAGAGCCGCCGCATCCGCGCCGCCTTCCAGGTGGGGGACGGATACGAGACGCTGCTGACGGCCGACTACTCGCAGATCGAGATGCGCATCATGGCGCACCTCTCCGGCGACCCCGGCCTCATCGAGGCCTTCAACTCGGGCGAGGACCTGCACCGCTTCGTGGGTGCGCGCGTGTTCCACGTCGCGCCCGAAGACGTCACGCCGGCCATGCGCACGAAGGTCAAGGCCATGTCGTACGGGCTCGTGTACGGCCTGTCGGCGTTCGGCCTGTCCAAGCAGCTGCGCATCGAGCAGTCCGAGGCGAAGGGGCTGATGCTGGAGTACTTCGCCCGTTTCGGCGCCGTGCGCGACTACCTGCGCTCGTCGGTCGAGCAGGCCAAGATCGACGGCTACACCGAGACGATCTTCGGCCGCCGCCGCCCGTTCCCCGACCTCTCGAGCCCCAACCGGGTGCTGCGCGAGAACGCCGAGCGCGCCGCGCTCAACGCCCCGATCCAGGGGAGCGCGGCGGACATCATGAAGATCGCGCTCTTCCGCATCCACGCCGAGTTCGCCCAGCAGCAGCTGCGGTCGCGGGTGCTGCTGCAGATCCACGACGAGCTCGTCGTCGAGGTGGCTCCGGGGGAGTGGGATGCCGCCGAGCGGATCGTGCGCGAGCGCATGGGCGATGCCGCAGAGCTGTCGGTGCCGCTGGACGTGCAGATCGGCCGCGGCGCGGACTGGGACGAAGCAGGTCACTGACCGCCCGGTTCGTGTGCACGCCCCGGGCGTCCTAGGCTCAAAGGATGACTGACACCTCGCGCCCCACGACCCGGATCGACGAGATCGCGGACGCGTGGGTGGACACCCTCGCCGAACTGTCCCCGATGCTGGCCACCTACATCGGCCGCACCGAGTACAACGACCGCTTCGACGACCTGTCGCCGACCGGCACCGAGCGCGCCGCCCAGGCCGCCCGATCGACCCTGGCCGAGCTCGAGACCGCCGACACCGTCGACGAGATCGACGTCGTCACGAAGGCGGACCTCAGCCGCGAGCTGCGCCTGCAGCTCGAGCTGCACGATGCCAAGGCGCACCTGCGCGACCTCAACGTCATCGCGTCGCCCGCCCAGGATCTGCGGTCGGCCTTCGACCTCATGCCGACCGACACGGTCGAGGACTGGGGCGTCGTCTCGGCACGTCTGAAGGCGCTCCCGCAGGCGATCACCGGGTACATCGAGACCCTGCGTGAGGGCATCGCCACCGGCGTTGTGCCGGCACGCCGCCAGGTGCTCGAGGTCGTCACTCAGATCGGCCGTTACACCGAGGACCGCGGCTTCTTCTCGACCTTCGCCGCCGAGGCCACTCCCGCTGAGGGGCACCTGCCGGCATCCCTCGCCCGGGAGCTCACCGACAACGCCAACGCCGCCCGCGTCGCCTACGAGCGGCTGTCGTCGTTCCTGTCCTCGGAGCTCGCCCCCGAGGCGAGCGAGCAGGATGCCGTGGGCCGCGAGCTCTACACCCTGCACTCGCGCCGCTTCCTCGGCGCCGAGATAGACCTCGACGAGACGTACGAGTGGGGGATCGAAGAGCTCGCGCGCATGGTCGCCGAGCAGGAGTCCATCGCCCGGCAGATCTCGCCCGACGCCACCGTCGAAGAGGCGGTCGCCCTCCTCGAAGCAGACCCCACGCGCCAGCTGCACGGCACCGAAGCGCTGCAGCGGTGGATGCAGGAGACCAGCGACCGCGCCGTCGAGGAGCTCGGACGCACCCACTTCGACATCGCCGAGCCCATCCGGCGCCTGGAATGCATGATCGCCCCGACCAACGAGGGCGGCATCTACTACACCGGGCCGACCGACGACTTCTCCCGTCCGGGCCGCATGTGGTGGTCGGTGCCCGAGGGCGTGGACCGCTTCGACACGTGGCGTGAACTCACGACGGTGTACCACGAGGGGGTCCCGGGTCATCACCTGCAGATCTCGCAGGCGGTCTACAACCGCGCGCAGCTGAACAGCTGGCGGCGCCTCTTGGCCGGCACGAGCGGCCACGCCGAGGGCTGGGCGCTGTATGCCGAGCGCCTCATGGAGCAGCTCGGATACCTCGACGACCCGGCCGACCGCCTCGGCATGCTCGACGGACAGCGCATGCGCGCGGCCCGCGTCGTGCTGGACATCGGCGTGCACCTGCAGAAGCCGCGCCTGGACGGCACCGGTACATGGGACTACGACTACGCGCTGGAGTTCATGATGCGCAACGTCAACATGCCCGAGGAGTTCGTGCGGTTCGAGGTCAACCGGTACTTCGGCTGGCCCGGCCAGGCGCCGGCGTACAAGGTCGGTCAGCGCATCTGGGAGCAGCTGCGCGACGAGGTCGCCGAGCGCGAGGGCGAGGACTTCTCGATCAAGCGGTTCCACAAGCGCGCCCTCGACATCGGCGGCGTGGGACTGGACACGCTGCGGGCCGCTCTGCGCGGCTGAGCCTCCGGGGCGCCGACCGGCGTCAGTGACCGCGGGCGCGGGGGTCGTGCAGCAGAGCCACGACCTCCGCGTCATCGGTCTGCGCGAAGTCGTCGTAGTGCGCACCCACCGCCCAGAAGTCGCGCGGCTGAAACGGACACACCCACTCGTCGGCCGCGTCGGCCGGCGGACGCCATCGTGCCGGCGCGACCGGCGCCGCCAGCACGATGCGCGCTGCACCCCGTGCGCGCAGCGCGCGGCAGGCTGCCAAGGCCGTCGCGCCGGTGGCGACGCCGTCGTCCACGACGATGGCAGTGCGTCCTGCGACGGCCGCGGCGTCAGCGCCGTAGCGCGCCGTGCGCCGCTGCAGCTCCGCCGTCTCGATGCGCTCTATGTCGGCCAGCTGGCGCGGAGTCACCCCGCCGGCGCGAACCGCGTCGGGGTTGATGACCCTCGCATCGGCGGCGATCGCTCCCGCCGCGACCTCGGGCTGCGACGGGATGCCGAGCTTGCGCACCGCCACCGCGGTCAGCGGCAGGCCGAGCGCCCGGGCGACGGCCGCAGCGACCACGATGCCGCCGCGGGGGATGCCGACGAC